>CAZPYF010000025.1:6280-14320 GCA_964590015.1 uncultured Burkholderiaceae bacterium | reverse complement strand
CGTAAAGACTTCACGCCGATCTCGGTCGTGGCCACGGTGCCGCTCGTGTTGGTGGTGAAGTCTGATTCGGAATACAAGACCATCGACGACGTTCTGAAGGCCGCCAAGGCAAACCCCGGCGATCTGACCTATGGCAGCCCCGGCAATGGCGCCGTTCCGCATTTGGCAACCGAAATGCTGGCGGGTACGGCGGGCGTCGAGTTCACGCATGTGCCGTATCGTGGTGAATCCAATGCACTCACCGACTTGCTCGGCGGTCAGATCGACATGGTGTTTGCGAACTTGCCGGCCGCCATTTCGCATATCTCCGCAGGTACCCTTCGCCCGTTAGTCGTGTCGACCAGCAAGCGCGCCAGCGCCTTGCCCGATGTGCCGACTGCAGCTGAAGCCGGAATTACGGATTTCGAAGTTGACGCCTGGTATGCGCTGATGGGCCCTGCCGGTATGCCCGACGATATCGTGAACAAGATTGCCAATGCGATTCAGAAAGGCGTTAGCGACCCCAAGGCGGTAGAGCTCATTCGCGGCCAAGGTGCCGAGCCTGTCGGCAATTCGCCGGCCGAATTCAAGACCTATCTGGCCAGCGAGCAAGAGAAGTGGTCTGCCGTGGTGAAGAGTTCGGGTCTCACCCCGCAATAACGGTTCAAGTTACTGAAAATAGCAGGAGTTGGCATGCTCGCCTCGCATAATCGCTTCAAATATTCGGCACTTCCTTCCCGGCCGCAGTTCAACTGGCCGGAGGGCAAGCGTCTGGCGGTGTATATCGCCATCAACCTCGAGCACTTTCCTTACGGCATTCCTTGCGGTGTGGATCTCGATCGACAAACGCTGCCATGGAGTCAGCGCAGCTGGCTCTGGCGTGAGTATGGAAACCGCATTGGTGGATTCCGGCTGATCGAACTGTTTGAAGAGCTGGGCCTGCCTGCGGCGGTGATCGCGAACACGGCGAATTACGAGCATTGCCCCGAGCTGATCGAAGCACACCGTGCAAGGGGTGATGAGCTGATCGCGCATGGCCGCTCGAACGCTGAGCGCCAGATTGATATGACGATCGAGGCCGAGCGGGCAATGATTCAGGAAGTCACCCAGGCCATGACGGCAGCAGACGGCCTGCGCCCGAGCGGCTGGCTGAGCCCGTATCTCACGCCTAGCGACAACACCACCGACCTGCTAGCCCAGGCCGGCTATGACTACACGCTCGACTGGGGAATTCTTGATGAGCAGCCCTTCTGGGTGAAATCAGACGCGGGCCCGCTGTTGTCGATGCCGTACCCCATCGAGCTGAACGATCAGCCGGCGATCGTGTATCGGCAGAACACCGCCATCGAGTACGCCGACATGATCATCGACAACTTCGATGAAATGCTTGCGCGTTCGGAATCGGCGCCGCTCGTGATGACGATTTCGCTGCACTCGTTCATCGTGGGCCAGCCGTTCAGGGTCAAGCAGCTGCGCCGCGCGTTCAAGCACATTCTTGAGCATCGCGATGACATCTGGCTGGCATTGCCGCGCGATGTGGCGGCGTACTACAAGAGCTTGCCGGCAGAACAGCAGCTGCACCCGTAAGTACGCCCGGCAAACTGGGCGGCAGGCCATGCGCGAGTAGGTTCCCGCGCGTGGTTCTGCCGCTTTTTTACGTATGGAAGGTCATGACAGAGCATATTGAGACGCTTATCAAGCGATATGGAAGCGGCGAGGGTTCGGCGGTATCGACCACCACGGCGATTCTTGAACGCATCGAGAATTCCACCCTGAACGCGTTCATCTCCGTTCTTCCGGAAAAGGCGCTGGCGGAAGCGTCAGCGCTGGATGGTGTTGCCGACAATGAGAGGCGTGCCTTGCACGGCGTCGCGGTCGCCATTAAAGATCTGATCGACGTTGAAGGGTATGTCACCACGATGGGAGCCGAAGGGTATGAGGAGAACATCGCTCAAACCGACGCCGAGGTGGTTCGCCGCATTCGTGCTGCCGGAGCCGTGATCATCGGGAAGACCAACACCCACCAGTTCGCCTATGGCCCCATGGGCGATCGGTCGGCGGCGGGGCCCGTGCTGAATCCGAACAACGAGCAGCATATGACGGGTGGATCCAGCTCCAGCTCGGCAGCCGCTGTTGCCGCCGGCTTGGCGCATGTGGCGGTCGGCTCCGATACCGCTGCGTCGGTGCGGCTTCCGGCGGCCTTTTGTGGCGTGGTCGGAATGAAGCCCACCATGGGGTTGGTGCCTTCAGACGGTACCTTTCCGCTGTCGAGAACGCTCGACCATCTGGGGCCCATTTCCGTGGGCTGCCGTGACAATGCCCGACTGCTGGCGGTGATGGCAGGGCGCGAACCCAACACGTACTCGAAGCTGATAGACCAGCCCGTCGATCACCTTACCGTCGGCCTGCCCAGTGAGTTCTTCAACACCCATTGGTCTGAGTGCGTGACGAAGGCCATGGAGCGTGCGGTTCGTACCTTGCGATTGGGCGGTGTGCGGGTAAAGGCCGTATCGATTCCCGGTATTCAAGAGATCTACGACGCACAGCAAACGGTGCTGCGGGCCGAAGCCTATGCGTTGCATGCACCGCGCATCGAATCGGGGGCGCCTTACGAGGAGGAGGTGCGCGAGCGGTTGCTTGCCGGGAAGGGTGTGTCTGCTGCGGCGTACGAGCAGGCACTGGCGACTCAGCCGCAAGCACTGGCCGCCTTCGACGCTGCGCTGGAGGACGTGGATGTGATCCTTACGCCCACGTGCGGCATTACCGCGCCGCGCCTGCAAGAGCGGTCAACGGTGCTGAACGGCGAAACCGTGCCCACACGATGGCTGTTGACCCGGCTCACCGCGCCCACCAACTTCTCGGGTCACCCCAGTCTTTCGGTGCCATTCGGCAAAGACAAGCATAAGTTGCCTATCGGCGTTCAGCTGATTGGGAAGTATCACGCCGAGGCCATGCTGTACCAATTGGGCGATTTTTTGACGGAGGCCTGATGGCGCGCCCGGGAAAAGCGCAGTCTTGGTTTCTTCCTGCGCCCCAACTCTCCGGCATTGATCTTGCTGCCCCTTGTGCCGATGTCCTCCTCTTGGCTTGAGGGCATCGGGACGAGGAGACCGCATGCAACGTAGAAAAAATACTGCCCTGATCGTGGCAGCGTGTCTGAACGCGCTATTCGGAATTGCTTTGCTTGCAGGAGGTGCGTGGCTGATCAGCCTGGGCGGCTCCTGGTACTACGCGCTGGCCGGCGTCGCGTTGTTGGCGACGGCGGTGCTTCTATTCCGGCGGAACCCTGCCGGCCTGTGGGTGTATGCAGCGCTGGTACTGGCTACCCTGATATGGGCGCTGTGGGAATCGGGCCTGGATTGGTGGGCGCTCACTGCGCGCGGAGACGTGCTTTTCCTGCTTGGCCTCTTCATGCTGACGCCCTGGGTGACACGCGGGTTATGGCCGCGCGCCGACGCAGCCGATGACCAGCGCACCGCCGGGCACGCACGCGATACCTCCGTTACGGGTGGCCCGACGTCTACCGCACGCCCCACTCACGCGAACCGCAGCGGTCGGCGCGGTACCGCGCCGCTGATGGCCTCGCTGCTGCTCTTCCTGATTGTGGGCGTGGCATCGTGGTTTGTTGATCCGCACAGCAAGGAAGGTACGCTGCCCACGCAACGAGTCGAGGCGTCTGCTGATGCGCTGGGTGTGCCGCTTGAAGAGTGGCGCGCCTACGGTCGCACGAATTACGGCCAGCGCTACTCGCCGCTGGATCAGATCAATCGCGAAAACATCACCGAGCTTGAGGTTGCGTGGCATTACAAGACGGGTGATGTGCGAGGCGAGCCATGGGAACCGGAAGAGACCACCTTCCAGGTAACGCCGTTGAAAATCGGCGAGCGGCTGTATCTGTGCACCCCACACCAGTCCGTGATCGCGTTGAACGCCACCACGGGCGAAGAGGTCTGGCGTTATAACCCGCAGATTCGCGATCAGCTGGCGCTTCAGCATCTGACCTGCCGCGGGCTCTCCTATTACGATGCCGATGCCGCACCCATTACCCCCACGGGCGGGTCTACCCCGGCAACCGTGCCGGCCCTAAATGACTCTGAACCCGCCACGCCTGAAGCTGACACAGCCGAAGTCGACCTGTCAGCGCAAGAGCCAGGCAATGAACTAGAGCTCGCCGACGCGACTCAGCGCGAACAGAGCAGTGGCACTTCTCAAACTGCTGATGCGCCCTCGGCTTCTCAATCCGCCCAAACTGAAGCACAGAAACGCTTAAATCTGCCCATCGCAGCCGAAGACGGCAACACCGTCGCGCAATGCACATCGAAGCTCTTCATGCCGACGGCTGACGGCCGCGTAATCGCATTGAATCCGGAAGACGGCGCAGTCTGTGCCGACTTTGGTGACGGCACGGGTCAGATCAACCTCTGGGCCAATATGCCCCATGCCCGGGTGGGCGGCTACTACTCCACCTCGCCGCCCGTGGTCACCCGTTCATTGATCATCGTCGGCGGAACCGTACTCGATAACGTCTCAACGGAAGAACCCTCCGGCGTTATTCGCGCGTATGACGTGAACTCGGGTGAGCTGGTATGGAACTGGGACCCGGCCCATCCGGAAGATACGGCGCCTATCGCGCCCGGCGAGACGTATGCGCCCAGTACGCCCAACACGTGGTCGACCTCGAGCGCCGATGAAGCATTGGGCATGATCTATATACCCATGGCCAATCGGGCGCCGGATCAATGGGGGGGTGATCGTACCGAGACTGATGAAACCTACTCGTCGTCGGTGCTTGCGCTGGATCTCGACACAGGCCGTGTGCGCTGGGTGTTTCAGACCGTCCATCACGATATATGGGATTACGACGTTCCGTCGCAGCCCAGCCTGATTGATCTCACGATCGACGGCGAAACGGTGCCGGCGTTGGTTCAGCCCACCAAACAGGGCGAAATATATGTGCTCGACCGCCGTACCGGCGAGCCCGTGTTGCCCGTTACTGAGCAGCCGGTGCCCCAGGGTGCAGCGGCGGGCGATTTCACGGCACCCACGCAACCCGTTTCAGCGCTGTCATTCGACCCGCCGCCATTGACGGGCGCCTCGATGTGGGGCGCCACGATGTTCGATCAGCTGGCGTGCCGTATCCAGTTCCACCAGATGCGCTATGAAGGGCGGTACACGCCGCCTTCCACGCAAGGAACGCTGGTGTACCCCGGGAACTTCGGGGTCTTCAACTGGGGCAGCGTCGCGGTCGATCCGGAACTTCAGGCGGTGTTCGCCACCCCGGGGTATCTGGCCTTTGTATCGAAGCTGATTCCGCGCGAAGACGATACCAGTCTTCACGTTCAAGATAGTGAGCCTGAAGGCGCCCTGCCGGCGCTCAATGAGAATTTCGGGGCCCCGTTCGCTGTGGAGCTCAGCCCGTTCATGTCGCCGATCATGCTGCCCTGCCAACAACCGCCTTGGGGCTATGTGGCGGCGGCCGATCTGACGACGGGGGAAGTGGTATGGATGCACAAGAACGGTACAGTGCGCGACAGTTCTCCGGTGCCGCTTCCATTCAAGATGGGGGTGCCGGATCTGGGCGGCCCGGTCATGACGGCCGGGCGCGTGGCGTTCATCTCAGGCACGCTCGATTATTACGTGCGCGGCTTCGATGTCATGACCGGTGAAGAGCTGTGGAAGGCCCGCCTGCCTGCGGGTGGCCAGGCCACACCCATGACCTATATGGGCGCAGACGGGCGGCAGTATGTCGTGGTGGCGGCCGGTGGCCACGGCTCTCTGGGTACCAAGGCGGGTGACGATGTTATTGCTTATGCCTTGCCGAGTGCCGCTACGACGAATTAACGCCCGCCTTAACTAGGCGAGAGAGTGCCAGGTTAAAGCGGGCGCATCGGGTGAAATGGCTCGTTCAGGAATGCGTGATCTGCGTGCCCAGCACCTTCATGCATTCGCGCATGAACGCCGCAAGGCCTGTCCAGCCTTTAGCCGAAACCATGGTGCCATCCACGTAAGCTTCATGCGGTTTGACATCGATATAGGTGCCGCCGGCCAGGATGACTTCCGGTTCGCAGGCACCTAGCGCCGCTACCTTCTTGCCGCGCACCACACCGTCGACGGCCACCAGAATCTGTACGCCGTGGCAGATCGTGAAGATCGGCTTCTTCGCTTCGTGGAAGTGGCGCACCATGGCTTGAATGCGCTTGTCGGTGCGGATATATTCCGGCCCACGGCCGCCTGCGCAATACACGGCGTCGTATTCCTCGACATTGACTTCAGAGAACGTCTTGTTGATTTCGGCAAGATGCCCGAAGCGTTCGATATAGGTCTGATGCCCCTCGAAATCGTGCAGCGAAGTCTGAATCATCTCGCCCGCTTTCTTGTCGGGGCAGATGACGTGAACGGTATGGCCAACGGCTTCCATGCCCTGCTGAAAAACATAGATTTCGTACTCTTCGGTGAATTCGCCGCAAAGCATAAGAATCTTCTTGCCGCTCATGTACTCCTCCTGTGGGGTGTGATAGCGGCCGGGCGTACCCGGCCGGCAGTATTTAGAATGGGCTGTCGGGGAAATAGAACTGATCTGCGTTCTCGGGGGTGATCAGCGGCGCATCGAGCTTGAAGTTGCCACGCATGGGCGCCTGCCCGTTGAACTGTGCGGCGGTCATGTAGATGGCCGACTTGATCATCGAAGGCGGATAGGGCGTCGAGATCGGGGTGATGGCATTCTTCGCCTTCACCAGCTCAATCACATCTTTCATGCCGTTGCCGCCGAGCGCATACTTTATTTCACTGCGACCCGATTGCTTCATGGCCTCGAGCACGCCCAACAGCATGTCGTCGTCGTTGGCCCATACCGCATCGATGTGCGGATACTTGGCCAGGTAGTCTTGCATGAGGCGGAAGGCTTCGTCCTGGTTCCAGTTGGCATACTGGATATCGAGGATCTCGATGTCGGTACCGGACATCACATCGGTGAAGCCTTTGATGCGTTCATCGTCGATCACGGTTGGAATACCGCGCAGCACGACGATCTTGCCTTTGTTGTCGAGCTTCTCGGCCAGCCATTTTGCTGTGTTAGCGCCCACGGCAATGTTGTCGCCGGCTACGTAGAGATCTTGTATCGACGTGTCGGTCAGGCCGCGATCAACCACCGCGATAAAGGTGCCGGCTGCTTTCACTTGCTCAACCGGGCCCGTGAGCTCTTCCGATGTGAAGGGCAGAATCACAAGCGCGTCGAGATTGCGGCTGGCTGAAAGATCTTCCAGCGCGGAAACCTGGGCCGTTGCCGACGGCGAGGTCTTCACGATTACGTCGATATGGGGGTACGCGGCCTTGATCTCTTTCGCTGCCTGCTCGGCGTGATACACCACGCCGCCGGTCCAGCCATGTGTGGCGGCGGGAATCGATACCGCGATGGTGGCCTTTTCTTGTGCCCATGCAGTAGATGTGAGGGTGACTAGGCTTGCCACCGTAAGCGCGCGCAATGCGCGTTGAGTAAAGGTTTTCATTGTCTCTCCTGTTTATCGTTGTGTGTTTCTTGTTTGATTGAGCGCGCCACCCCTCCTCGTGGCGTTATTTGATAAAGCGATGCGCGAGCATGGCCAGGATGATGATTACCCCTTGCACGGCGGCCACGAGGTATTCGGAAACCATGTTGGAAAGCACCATCAGGTTTGCGATCACCTCAAGAATCAATGCGCCGGCAAGCGTGCCCCAAATCCTTCCTTTCCCACCGCGCAGCAATGTTCCGCCGATCACAACCGCGGTGATCACCTGAAGTTCCCATAATTGGCCGGTGGTGGGCGTGGCCGCACCCAGCCGCGGGATATAGCAGATCGCCGCAATGGCGACGCACAAGCCCTGAATGACGAATGCGAGCGTGCGCACCTTGATGATCGAGATTCCAGAAAACCGGGCGACTTCGGCGTTCGACCCAGCCGACATGCAGCGGCGGCCGTACTTGGTGCGATACAGAATGAACGCGCCGATAAGCGCGACGGCCAGCGTGATGACCACGGGCGTTGGAATGCCCAGAATGTCGCCGAAATAGACGGGGCGGTAGGG
>CAZPYF010000025.1:0-6180 GCA_964590015.1 uncultured Burkholderiaceae bacterium | reverse complement strand
TTGAGCAATAGCCCAACCAGCAGCACCACAGCCAAGGCAATGAAGGGCCCCATGGCGGCCCAAGGTATGCGTGGCCCTGAGCCGGCGATAGGAATATTTGTCGTTGTGCTTGCCATGCTTGTCTCCTCTCCCGCTTTTTTTGTTTTTGCGGTGTTTTAGGTGTGCGTTATGTGCCCGTCACTGCTGGTGGCCGCATACACAACGTTCTGTTCAGTGATCTGATCGCCCGCGAGTTCAGCGACGATGCGTCCTCCACGCATCACCAACACCCGGTCAGAAAGGCCGACCAGCTCGGGCAGTTCTGAAGAGATCACAATGCAGGCCTTGCCGGATCGAACCAACTGATCAATGAATTCGTAAATCTGGCCCTTGTTGCCGATGTCGATGCCCCGCGTGGGTTCATCGATAATCACCACTGAAGGGTCGGCCATCATCACCTTGGCCAGCAGCAGCTTTTGCTGATTTCCGCCCGATAGTTGGCCGGCATTCAGATGAACGGAACGCACGCGCACGTCGTATTCGGCAATGGCGTGTTCCAGCGCATGGGCTTCTTTGCGGTGGTCGAGCGCCAGGCCCGGATGGATCTGCTCCATGGCTTGCAGCGTGAGGTTTGGTGCTAGCGGTTCGTCTAGCAGCAGGCCCTTTCCTTTACGGTCTTCGGTGAGATACACCAGGCCGTGGGTTTGCCAGGCTTTTACCGAGCGATGGGTGATTGGTACACCGGCCAGTTCGATATGCTTGGCCTCGGCCGGCCTCAAGCCCATCAATCCTTCAAAGAGTTCAGTGCGGCCCGATCCGATCATGCCGCCGATTCCCAGCACTTCGCCCGAGCTGACGGTAAGGCTGGCCGTGACGGCGCCGTGATCCACCGAAAGGTGGTCGACGCGCAATAGTGGCTCGCGTCGTGCTGCGGTTCTTTTTGGGGGATACAGCACGTCGAGCTGGCGGCCGACCATCTGTTCCGCCATTTGCCGTTGCGATAAGTCGGCGGCGGGCCAGGTGCCGATCATTTTTCCATCGCGTAAAACCGTAATGCGATCGGCCAGGGCTTCCACCTCATCGAGCCGGTGCGAAATATAGAGCACGGCAACCCCTCGTGCCCGGAGCCCGCGAACGACGTCAAGGAGAGCCGCCACCTCATCATTCGCCAGAACGGCCGTGGGCTCGTCGAAGATCACGACTTTGCGGGGTTCCAGCAAGGCACGGGCAATCTGCACCAGTTGACGCTGAGCCAGGGGCAGGTCGCCGACACGGTCGCGCGGGTTGCAATGCGCACCGATGGACGCCAGCACTTCTGCCGTGCGCTGGTTCATGGCGCGATCGTCGACCATGAGCCCACGCGTGAGTTCGCGACCCAGGAACAGGTTTTCGGCCACCGTGAGATCGGCGGCCAGCAGGATCTCTTGATGCACCAGCACGACGCCTTCGTGTTCCGCGGCGGCGGCTGTGCTGAACTGAACCGGCCGGCCCTGCATGAGCAGGTGCCCCTCGGTAGGCGGCACATAGCCCGACAGCAACTTCATGAGCGTGGATTTGCCAGCGCCGTTCTCGCCGATTACCGCGTGCACCTCACCGGCCCGGATGTCGAGCGTGACATCCGACAGCACCGTGACGGGCCCATATGCTTTGCTGAGCCCGACCGCAGCAAGCGCCACCGGTTCAGATAAGGGTTGCGGTTCCGCAGCGTGTGGAAACGGCACGGAAGAAGTGGCGAGCGCGCTCATTCGAAAGCCAGCATGAGGCGGCCCCATGACCGCTCAATGTGTTCACGCATGGCCTGCTCGGCCGCAGCGGCGTCGCCGGCACGGAACGCAGCAAGCAGCTTTTCGTGCTCTTCAAGCGCCTCTTGCGTGACGCGTGAATGGAACAGTAAGCGGAAGAGATGCAAGTGCACATGCTGATTGAAGAGGGTGCTGCGTATGACCTCGTTGCCGCCAATGCGCATGATTTCGTCGTGAAAGTGAGCGTCGATGCGGGCGAAGCGTGAATACCGGCTGGTGCGATCGACGGGCGCGGTGCCATCGGCCATGTCGGCCGCGATGGCTTCCAGATGGCTGAGGGCCTCGGGCGTCATGTTCATCGCAGCAAGGCGTGCGCCCTCGGGCTCTACCAACAAGCGGAAGTCAAACAGGTCTTGGAATTCTTTGCGCCCCAGTTGCGGGGCGGCGCTATAGCCGATGAGGTGAGCTTTGTTAACGAGCCCTTCACGTTCGAGCCGCGACAGCGCTTCGCGCACGGGCGTTTGCGACACATCGAGATCGCGCGCCAGCACATCAATAGGAATACGAGCCCCCGGCGCGATGGCGAGCGACATGAGACGTTCATAAATGATGTCGTAAACCCCATCGACCACACTGTGCGGGCGCAATGACGGCCCCCGGTTTTCTCGTAATGCTTCCATCTGGCGACCCACCGTTTTTCTTGACGTGCAGAAATATTCGCACATAGAATATCCGATGTCAAATACTATATCGTATAGGATTCGATTCGACACGCGGCGACGTGAAACACAATAAGGAGAAGAGACAATGACGCACTTCGGCACGATCAGATCGCCGCGGGAACTCATAGTAGGTAGCGGGCAACGGCGCGCCCTTGGCCTGATGGCCAAGCGTATCGGGCAGCGCGCACTGGTCATTACCGATGAGCGGCTGGCGACAGACCCCGACTTCCTCGCCATGGTGAGCGACTTAGAAAACCATGGCTTAAGGGTGCAAATCGACAGCGGAACGCTGCCCGATGTACCGGCAGAAACCACGGTCGTTGCGGCCGACGCCGCGCGCGAATTCGCGCCCGATGTGGTGATCGGCGTGGGGGGCGGGTCGTGTCTCGACATGGCCAAGTGCGTAGCGCTTTTGCTGGCGCACGGCGGCCAACCGCAAGACTATTACGGTGAGCTGCAAGTGCCGGGCCCCATCGTGCCGCTGATTGCGATTCCCACCACAGCCGGCACCGGTTCCGAGGTGACCCCCGTTGCGGTGCTTTCAGACAGTCAACGCAAGCTCAAGATCGGCATTTCAAGCCCGCACCTCATTCCGCTGGCGGCGATCTGCGACCCCGACCTCACGCTAACCTGCCCGCCGGGGCTCACGGCCATTGCCGGAGCCGACGCGCTCACCCATGCCATCGAGGCCTTCACCGCCGCCCGCCGCGAGCTCACGACTGAACTGACGCAGGAACGCGTTTTCATCGGCAAGAATGCGTTGTCTGATCAGTTCGCGCTCAAGGCGATCTCACTACTGTGGGAAGGCTTGGAAGCCGCCTACACGAACGGCAGTGACCTGAGCGCCCGCACGAAGGTGATGCAGGGTGCCACGTTCGCCGGGTTGGCTTTCGGCGTAGCCGGTACTGCTGCCGCGCACGCCATTCAGTATCCGGTGGGCGCGCTCACTCACACCGCACATGGTGCCGGCGTAGCCTGCCTGTTGCCGTGGGTCATGGAATGGAATCGCCCCGTGATCGGCGAAGAACTCGCCCAGATCGCCACAGCCATGGGCTTGGCCGACGCTGAGGCGGTCATCCCAGCCATCGCCGGCTTGTTTGGCCGTATCGGCATCCCTTCCACACTCGCGACACTCGGTCTGGCGGAAGACCGGCTCGACTGGGTGGCGGAACAGTCTTGCGGCATCGCACGTTTGATTCAAAACAACCCCCGGCCCCTCGATCAAAGCGATATGCGCCGGCTGCTCGACGCCGCATTCTCGGGCGACGCCAGCACACTGCAATAAGAAAAGGAACGAACGAATGACGACAAAAACGCTACGCGCGGCAGGTTATGCCGACCCGGCACTCCACGCGCAAGGTCTGTTCATTGGTGGCGAGTGGGTACCCGGTAGCGGCATATCCGTGGCCGACCCCGCCACGGCCGAGGTGCTGGCCGAGGTGCCCGATGCCTCGGTGCAAGACGCCATGCGGGCAGTGGATGCTGCCGAAGCGGCGGCGGCCAGCTGGCGCGCTACACCGGCACGCCAGCGTGCCGAGATCCTGCGCCGCTGGTTCCAGCTCATGACCGAACACGCCGAGGAACTGGCACAACTCATCTCGCTGGAAAACGGCAAGGCGCTCACCGACGCGCGCGGCGAAGTGGCCTATGCCGCCGAATTCTTCCGTTGGTATGCCGAAGAGGCGGTACGCATTTCCGGCGAGTTCCGCCATGCCCCCTCGGGCGCAAATCATATTCTGGTCGATCACGAACCCATCGGCATTGCGGTATTGATCACCCCTTGGAACTTCCCGGCCGCGATGGCCACGCGCAAGATCGGGCCGGCACTGGCAGCCGGCTGCACGGTGATTCTCAAGCCCGCTTCTGAAACGCCCCTCACGGCCTACGCCATGGCGCGGCTGGGAGCCGAAGCCGGCGTGCCGCCGGGCGTCGTGAACGTGCTCACCACCAATGAACCGGCGGCTGTCACCAACGCCATGTTGGCCGACCCACGCGTTCGCAAACTTTCGTTTACCGGCTCTACAGGCGTAGGCCGCGTTCTGTTGGCTGAGGCTGCAAAATCTGTGGTGTCGTGCTCGATGGAGTTGGGCGGAAACGCGCCGTTCCTGGTCTTTGACGATGCTGACCTCGAAGCCGCGCTCGACGGTGCGATGATCGCCAAGATGCGCAACGCAGGCGAAGCCTGCACGGCGGCCAACCGGTTTTATGTGCAGGCGGGCATTCATGACGCCTTTGTGGCCGGGCTCACCGAAAGAATGGCCGCACTAAAGGTGGGCCCGGGCACTCAACCCGACACCCAGGTGGGCCCCATGATCACGGCCGCCGCCGTCTCGAAGATTGATCGCCTGGTCTCCAACGCGGTCGCCGTGGGCGCCCGCGTGCACACAGGCGGCAAGCCGCTGCAGGGCAATGGCAACTTTTACCCGCCTACGGTATTGGATAACGTGCCGGTCGATGCGAGCATCGCCCATGCTGAGATTTTCGGCCCGGTGGCCTGCGTGTATCGCTTCGAAGACCAGGCCGAAGCGATTCGGCTGGCCAACGATACGGAGTACGGTCTGGCGGCGTACGTCTATTCGCGCGACCTGTCGCGTGCGTTGCGCGTCGGCAAAGGCATTGAAAGCGGCATGATCGCCATTAACCGAGGCCTCATGTCTGACCCCGCCGCCCCGTTCGGCGGTATGAAGCAAAGCGGCCTGGGTCGCGAAGGCGGTGTTACGGGCATTCTGGAGTTCATGGAGCCCAAATATTTCGCGGTAGACTTCTGAGCATGGAAAAAGACCTCTATTGCAACCGTGATTTCATTCCGAACTTCGATGAGCTCATCGCCGAAACGGCGGCCCGCTCAGCCGAGTTCTCGCGCAAGGCCGACGTTCGCCCCGACGTGCCGTACGGCACGGGCGCCCGAGAACGCATTGACCTCGTCTTTCCACCACGGCTTGCCAAAGGGGCACCCCTGCATCTGTTCATTCATGGTGGCTACTGGCGCGCGGGCACCAAAGAAGATCACCGGCTCGCAGCGGCCCCGATTATCGCGGAAGGCGGAATTGCCGCCATTGTCGAGTACGACCTGATGCCCGGCACACGCTTGGGCGCCATTGTTTCGCAAGTAAGGGCGGCGGCCCGCCACCTGGCGGCTATGGCCCCTGAGCTGGGGGCAGACCCGGATCGGCTGAGCGTGAGCGGGCACTCAGCAGGGGCGCATCTGGCCAGCTACCTTGCCGCTACCGGCCCCGAGGAGAACGGCCGTATCGAGCTGCCGGTCGTTCGCGGCATGCTGCTCATCAGCGGCATTTACGACTTGTCGGAAATACCGGGCAGCTTTCTTAAACACGAAGCCAAGATGACCGATGCCGAGGCAAAAGCATGGTCGCCGCTGACATCTCGCCACGATGAAGGGCCCCGGCGTATCGTGATGGTCAGTGAGCACGACACCCCGCCGTTCCATAGCCAGGGCGAGGCATTCGTATCGCTCCTGCAACCCAACGGTCTGGGCGGCGAGCTGCGAATCGAGCCTGAGCTCAACCATCTCTCGATCGTGCTTGAGCTTGCCGATACCGAAAGTTCGGTAAGCCGGTGCGTGGCTGAGCTCGTCGCGTCCTGATTTAGGCCCCGAACGACGACAGCTGCTTCGAAATATGTTCCGCAAGCAGCTTCAGCCGCGAAATCAGCGATTCGTTCAGAAGTTCTTCAGTAATAAGAAACGACGGGCCGCTGATTGAAATCACAATTAATTC
>CAZPYF010000024.1:0-16474 GCA_964590015.1 uncultured Burkholderiaceae bacterium | reverse complement strand
TTCTTGAGATAACCCTTCATGACGATATTGCCGCGGAACATGATCTCGCCCATGGATTCGCCGTCGAGCGGCAACTGAGTCATGGTTTCCGGATCCATGACGCAAGCGCCCTCTTCCAGGTGATAGGCCACGCCTTGCCGTGAATTAAGCCGCGCGCGCTCGCCGATATCGAGGTCTGCCCAATGTTCGTGCGGCGGGCACACGGTCGCCGGCCCATAGGTTTCGGTAAGGCCGTAGACATGCAGAAGATCGAAGCCCATGCGCTCCATACCTTCGATCATCGAGGCAGGCGGTGCGGCACCGGCCACCATGGCCTTCACGCCCGCGGGCACACCTTCCTTCAAGGAATCGGGTGCGTTCACCAGCATGCTGTGCACGATGGGTGCGCCACAGTAATGGTCGACGTTGTGCTCGCGAATTGCATCGAAGATGGCCTTAGCCTCGACCCGGCGCAAGCATATGTTCACCCCTGCTCGCGCGGCCACAGCCCACGGGAAACACCAGCCGTTGCAATGGAACATCGGCAAGGTCCAGAGGTAAATCGGATACTTGGGCATGTCCCATTCCAGAATATTGGAAATGGCTGCCATCGCTGCACCACGATGGTGGTAAACGACGCCCTTGGGGTTGCCCGTTGTGCCGCTGGTGTAGTTCAGAGCGATGGCGTCCCATTCGTCTTCAGGCAGCTTCCATGCGTATTCGGGGTCGCCGTCTGCAATAAAGGCTTCGTACTCGACGCTACCCACGCTCTCGGCCGGGCCTTGGTACTGCGTATCGGCAACGTCGATAACGTGAATGGGGGTGGTGGACTGGCGCAGCTCGAGCGCCTTACGTGCCACCGCAGCGAATTCGGAGTCAACGAGCAGTGTACGGGCTTCACCGTGGTCGAGAATGAATGCCACGGTTTGCGGGTCGAGCCGCGTATTAATGGTGTTGAGCACTGCCCCGGTCATGGGCACGCCGAAGTGCGCTTCCACCATGGGCGGCGTGTTGGGCAGCATAACGGCCACTGTATGGCCTTTTTGTACGCCACTACGCTCAAGCGCGCTGGCTAGTTGCCGACAGCGCCGGTACGTTTCCGACCACGTTCGCCGGATGGCGGTTTCGCCCGTGCCGTGCACCACGGCAGGCAAGTCGGGATACACCCTAGCGGATCGCTCGATGAACGAAAGGGGCGAAATAGCCGAGAAGTTAGCGGCGGTACGGGGCAAGTCTTGGTCGTAGATACTGCTCATGGCGTGTCTCCTGGCTTACTTTATATTGCATCTCTCTCGATACTACCGCAAGGTGTAAAGCACGTCACCTAGGCCGCCACTGCGATATACCCGCTGATTGATCGCCCGCAAAAGAATCTCGGGCCCACCGGCGCTCACGAGCGTGAATCCTTGGCTGGCACGTGTAATTCCCGTGTAAACCAGTTCGCGGGTCAGAACAGCCGTCGCTACCGGCGGGAGCACCAGCACGGCATGATCGAATTCTGACCCTTGCGATTTGTGAACGGTCAGCGCATACACCGTTTCAACATCATCGAGCCGGTTCGGCGCAAACCAGCGTACGCCGTTCGACTCGTCGAGGAACGCCACGCGCAGCACGCGCTGCGTGGACCCTGCGACCGGGTAATGCAAAACGACGCCGATATCCCCATTGGTGAGGTTCAGCGCGGGATTGTTGCGCGTGACCATGATAGGGCGCCCGACATACCAGCCCGTCTGCGCAGAAATCAGCCCACGCCGATGCAGGGTGCGAGCGATTGAAATGTTCAGCCCCTTCACGCCCCACGGCCCGGCGCGCAAGACGCACAACACCTGGCAGGCGCGATGCGCCCTAAGCACTTCAGCCGCCCAAGCATCGAAAGCTTGCGGATCATCGGAATCCGGTTCGTTCTTCAGATGATCCAGGTAGTGGCCATAGCCCAATCTGCGGTGAGGAACACCGGTCGCATCGATGCCGTCGACCAACAGCCGATGAAATTCCGACATGCGTTTCGCATCGAGCCTGATATGCGCGAGGTCGTCGGGCGACGCATCGAATGCCTGTAAGGCCTCGTCGGCGTGGCCTTCGTTTACGGCTGCAGCCAGCCGGCCGATACCACTATCGCTGCCGAAGCGATGGCTCACCCGCAACATCATGACCCCTTGGTCGAGCGCCGTACCGTTAGCGTCAATCATGGGGTTGGGTAAAGCCATGCCGGTCGCCTGCTCCAGCCACTCAACCGTGTCAGGCCGATAGTGGCCGTCCGCGGCACGACGGCAGATCTCGCCGAGCACGGCGCCCGCTTCCACTGATGACAGTTGGTCTTTATCACCAATGAGAATCAACCGAGCGTCGGGTCGCAGGGCGGCCATGACGTGCGCCATGTCGGCCAACGACACCATCGACGCCTCATCGATGACGAGCACGTCGAGCGGCAACGGGTTACCGGCATGGAATCGACGTGCCTGCATGTGCGGGCGCCCGCCCAGCAACCGATGCAGCGTAACGACCTGAATAGGAATGCCTTCGGCCAAGCGGTCGCCACTAGGCAGCCGATCGAAGGGCAGCTCGTTCACCTTGCTCGCTATCGATTCGCTTAATCGAGCGGCCGCCTTGCCTGTGGGCGCCGCCAGTTGTATGCGCAACGGCCTAGGCGCGTTGCCGCTAGCCGTACCGCTGTGGTCGTACTGCAGCGCCTGCAACAGGGCCAACAGACGCACCACGGTTGTGGTCTTGCCGGTTCCGGGCCCGCCCGTTATTACCGCGAACCGGCTGCGGGCGGCCAAGGCACACGCAAGACGCTGCCAATCGGGCGCGGTGCCTGCAGGCGCGCCGAACAGAATATCGACCACCGCGCGGACCCGTGCCACCGGCAGCTCGTCGGCGTCAAGCGGTGCCTGCAGCCGCGCGCTGATGCCGGCCGCTACGTGTTGTTCGTACCGCCAGTACCGGTACAAGTACAGGCGTCCGCGCTCGTACACCAGGGGCGTTACCGAATCGCCGTCGGACACGATGGCCGGATGCAGCGCCGCTTCCCATGCCGACAGCCCAACGTTGCGTAGCACTTCGGCGGGGGTCGGAGGCTTCAGTTCAGCGTCGCCGAGCCGCGACTCGGGCGGCAAGTCGAGCACACCGTGAGGGCCACTAAGCGTGGCAGCAAGGTCGAGGCACACATGACCTCTTCCGAGCTGGTGGCTGGTAAGCGCGGCGGCAAGCAGAAGCAGACCGGGGGCATCGGGCTGTTCCGTATGCAGGAATCGAGCGAAGCGAATGTCGAGTTGCTGTAACCAGCCGGCTTCATGCCAGGTGTCCAGCAGGCTGAGTACGGTGTCAGCATCGCGCAAGTAGGGATGTGCCGTGGCAGGCGCGGCTTCACCATCAGCCAGATTGAAGCTCAGCTGCACATCGGCCGCCGACGCGCGCGGTGATTGTCGCTTCCCGCTCATACGTGCGCCCCCTCTTCCTTACCCTGAAAAATCAACTCGAAGGCCCGCATGACCTCGGCAGGCGGACGCTCAATATGCACGCCCTGCCCCTTTGCCCGATTACCGCGTACAAAGAAGACCAGCGCCCCCCCGACGTGCCGCTCGTACTCATAGCGTTCGCCCAGCCGGGCTTGCAGCAGGCGGTGCAGCGCGAACAGGTAGATGAATGCTTGCAAATCGTACCGATGGTCGAGTACAGCCCGCGCAATGGCGTCGGAATGATAGGCCTCATCGTCGGCGCCCAGACCGTTAGACTTGTAATCGGCTACGTAATATCGCCCCTCGTGCTCGAAAACCAAGTCGACGAACCCGCGCAGCATGCCGTTCAGTTGCCCGCGCACAATTTGCGGCCGAGCCAGCCCAGGCAGACAGTGGCGGCTCACCAACGCATCAAGTGCCGGCAGATCGGTATCGCGTACCCCAAACCAGAACTCCATCTCCGGCACCGCCGTGGTCAGCTCACACAACACCAGATCGCTTTGCGCGCCACTGCGCGGTAAAGCCATGCGGAAACGCTGTGTGATAAACCCGAGCAGCCAAGACACCAACGATTCGGCGTGTTGCTCCCAGCCACGACTGCGGCACCGCTTTTCCACGAGTTCAATCAATGCCTTAGGGTCGGCCACGACCTGCTGCGGCCCTTGGCGGAATACCCATTCCAGCAAGCCATGCAGAAAACTGCCCGGCGCAGCACCTCTTGGGAAGGCGTGCAAGGAATCGGCAGCCGGCGCAATCGCATTGCTGCCGCTCGCACGAGAACGAGGTGTAACGATGTCGGCGATCTCGATTTCGCCTTCGTCGTCGTCGGCGCCGACCACTTCGGCCGCATACGACTCAAGGAACACGTCGAGCCGTGCGTCGTCGGGCAGTGCATTGCTTGCTGACGTGAGCTCGGCGGATGAGTCGAGACCCGGAGCGTCGAGCGCCAGCCGCGCCAGGGCTGAGTAGCTGCTTACGCTCCAACGCTGCGTAATCGCACGACTCATGCTGCGCCATGTCAGCGGAGCCGTGGCGGCGTCTGGGGCTTGATACCAGCCCGAAAGCGATGAAGGAAACGCCTGTACGGCGATGTCTGCACACCCGCGAGCGAGCTGATTCACACTCGCCTCGAGGGTCTCAGCCTCACATGCCGCCGGGCCGCCCAGCAAGTAGCCAAAGGCGGAAGCCGCCAGCAGGTCGACCGGGGCCAGCGCAACCCATGTCGCATGGCGCGCACGAGTGAGCGCCACATACAACTTACGCAAATCTTCCGCCAGCCGTTCGTGCTCGATGCTCGCCAGTATCTTCCCCTGCTCAGCGGCATCGGCATCGGCCAGATTGGCAAGGGC
This sequence comes from uncultured Burkholderiaceae bacterium, assembly GCA_964590015.1. GTDB lineage: Bacteria > Pseudomonadota > Gammaproteobacteria > Burkholderiales > Burkholderiaceae_B > Yanghanlia. Next base: position 11,688 of record CAZPYF010000024.1, on the reverse strand, counting down.
GCAAAGCTGTCCGTGAGCGTCGCGATAAACCGCCGGCAGTTCCAGCGTATCGCTCGCCCGGCTGTAATAGGCATAGGGATAGAAAACCAAGGGATACTCGAGGCCCTTCGACTTGTGTACGGTCACCACCTGCACCAGACCGGCATCGCTTTCGAGACGCATGCGCGACGGATCGCCATCTGCGTCGGGGTCGCCACCGCGCTCAATATGCTCTTCGAGATACCGAATCAAGGCATGCTCGCCATCAAGGCGCGAAGCCGCCGTTTGCAGCAGCTCGGCGAGGTGCAGGAAGTCGGTGAGCTGGCGCTCACCTTCGAGCGTCTGCCCCGACTGATCGGCGAACAGCCGGGCCGGAACGCCGAAATCGTGCATGAGCTGGCGCAGCATGGGCAGCACACCGCGGCGGCGCCATTGTTCCTTATAGCCGGCGAAGCGCTCGAGCATGGCCTCCCAGCGCAGTTCGTCACGCACAAACGCATCGAGCTGCTGCCAACTGAGCCCGATGCCGGCCGTGGCAAGGGCCGCACGCACGTAGCCGCCCCGCTCCGGCTCAGCACACGCTCGCAGCCAGGCGAGCATGTCGGCAGCCGCCACATTGCGATAGACCGACGATTCATCTGAGAGATAGACGCTACGGATTCCACGCCCCGCCAGCGCGGCACGCAGCAGGGCGGCCTCGCGCCAGGTATTCACCAAGATGGCAATGTCGCCGCTGTGCAGCGGCGTGAATGTTCCATCCTTCCTGAACCCGGCACGACCTTCCCCGGCAAGCTGAAGCAGACGCAACACTTCCGAAGCGCAGCTCTGCGCCACAGCCTCGGCACCGGCTTCGCGGGCCGCACCCAACGTGGTGTCGCACCATACCGTTAGCGCGGTGGCAGGTTCGTCGTCGACCCACCATGTGCCGGGGTCCTTCGCCGCTTTGACCGGTTGAAATGGGATGGGATCGGCGACGACATCACCTTCCGCATTAAGCCGCCGAAAGAGGAACGCGCCTTTATTCCGTTCCATTTCGGCGGTGTGAAACATGTGATTCACGGCGGCCACCATGGCCGCAGAAGATCTGTAGTTGTTGCCCAAGGTATACAGGCGGCCCTCACAATGCTGCCGAGCCGCCAGATACGCGTGTATATCGGCGCCCCGAAATCGATAGATGGCCTGCTTCGGGTCACCGATGAGCGCCAGAAGGGTTTCAGGACTATTCGCTTGAATGTCGTAAATACGTTCGAACACCCGGTACTGAACTGGGTTCGTGTCCTGGAACTCGTCGATCAGCGCAGCGGGGAACTGTGCGCGCAATGTGCGCGCCAACTTCGCTCCATTCGGCCCACCCAGTGCGGCATCGAGCTGGTCAAGCAAGCCACTGAAACTCAGCATGGCGCGTTGCCGCCGCAGTTCAGCCAGCCGCTCAGCCACCCAGCACGCGGCATGGGGCAATAGGCGGGCGGCCTGGATCTCAAGTGCCGCCATGTCATCGCGCATCGTTGCGATAGCGTTAAAGGCGGGATGCACGGGGGGGTCGCCGACCTTCCATATTTCCGAAATTCCGCCGGGCGTAAGGCGCTCCCACGCCTTTAACTTTTTATCGAACGGCAACCGCGCGTCGGGGTCGCGCGCCCACTCATCGAGCTTGCGCAACCATTCTTTCCAATGATTGATGCGCATCGCGCCGATATCGAACTGTTTGGCATCGTAGGCCTCTTGAAACAGTTCGGTGAGCTGGGGCACCCACTCGAGCCATGCCGCCTTGAGCGCGTCGCGTTGCGCGCACAAATCGTTGAAGATCGATTGCGGGTCGGGGCACTCGGCATACTGGTGCGCATGAGGCAGCCAGCCGCGCAACACGCCGGCCAAGGCATCGCAGTCGGCCGCATCGGTAGCGTCGCTCCTGGGCATGGCCGCGCGTATCGCCTGCAGCACGAGTCGCATGCTTTCAGCATCGAGCGGCGCGATGAACAGCCGCCAGTAATCGCGCGTGGCCTCCGCAACGCCCGTGGCCTCGTCGACATCCATCTCGAGATCGAACAGGCTCGCCGTGTCGAAGGCATGCTCACGAAGCATGCGATAGCACCACGCGTCGATAGTCGATACCGCAGCGTCGTCCATCCACTCGGCCGCCACGTGCAGCAAGCGAGCACACGCGGGCCAGCGTTCGGGCTCGTACTCGCTGCGCAATTGCTGCAAAAACGGGTCGCCTTCGGATTCCTGTAGAAAGCACGACGCCGCTTCGGTGAGGCGTCGGCGGATTCGATCACGCAGCTCCTGCGTGGCCGCGCGAGTGAAGGTGACCACCAGAATTTCCGGCGGCATGAGCGCTCGCCCTTGCGGCAAGTCGCCATGACCCAACACCAGCCTCACATACAAGCTGGCGATCGTGTAGGTCTTCCCGGTTCCCGCACTGGCCTCGATCAGGCGGCTGCCCCACAGAGGAAAGCGCAATGTGTCGAGCGTTTCAGCCGACGCGTTGAATGCGGCGATACGGCTCATTCGGCCTCCTTGCGTGTGGCGCGGAACATCGGTTCATACAGCTCAACGGCCCACTGCACCAGCTCGCCGCCGGCGAGCAGCGACTCTAGCGTTGGGTAGGCACGGCGTTCATAGGGCGCTTCCGATCGGCCAGATTGATTCCAATATTCTTTATGGCAGGTACGTAGCTGCTTGTTCAGCTTGTCTGAATCGAGCCATTCCCGCCATTCGGTCGTGCCAGGCGTAGGTACGGTGGCGCCGGGCAATGCGGTGAGTACCGGTCGGGCGAACTCCGCCTTGACGGGAAGCGGCCGGCACATCCCGTGGGCCCATGCGCGCAAAAGAGTGTCGAGCATCGCGGCCGCCTCGTCAGGGTCGACCGGATCGAATCGAGCAATTCCCGCAGGGCTGATGGCGATGGAGGTCATCGTAAGCCCCGTGCTGTTGCCCGCCAGGTGGCGTATCCAGTGTTCGACAAGCTTGTCTTCGCGCCATTGCTTGCGCGAATTGGTCAGCCGGCTGGCTTGAAGCCCTAGCCTCAGGAAGCGATTATCGTTATCGTGGCGCAAGCCGTCGAGCGCACCTGCCACGCCCGGCGTGCCTTCACAAGCGTGGTGAACGTCAACGGAGTAATCGACGATCAATGGCCATTCTTTAACCGAGTTCTGATAGGCATCGAGCATCCGTACGGCTTGCTCGCGGCATTGCAGCACCTGTAGCTGCCCGGCGCCGCCGAACGCCAGCTCCCCGCGATTCATCATGCGTTCCAGAGCAGCGTCGCAGGCGACAACAGCATCGCCGCCCTCTTCCAATGACACCTGGGCCGCCTGAATAAGGCCGTTGTAGACCTGCCAGTTATTGAGGCCGTCGGCCACGAACAGTTCTTCATCGTCGACCGTTTCGTTTTCGTCGACCCACACTTGCAGGCGTTGTCGGAAGAACTCGCGTACGGGGTGTTCCACAAAACGCTGCAGCTCGTGGAACGACAAGGGCTCGTGGCGCACGAACGCGTCGAGCCCGGGCGCCGCACCGGGCGGCGGAACGTCGAGTTGGGTGGCTGCCGATTCATCGACAACACCGGTATCGGCTCGCCATTCCTTCGCATAGGTGAACAGCTTCGGTTTGCCCTTCGCCTCACCAAAGTATTGAGGGCTAAACGCTTGTAGCGGATGCACGGTAGTGATTTGCCCGAGCAGATCGTCGTTGCCCTCGGCCGGCTGCCACGCCCCAGCCAGATGGTCGCGCAACTGCGCCACCAGTACAGACGGCGGGCGTTCAGTGTTGTCGACGATACTGCGCCCGACCCATGACACGTAGAACCGGTCGCGGGCTGACAATAGCGCTTCAAGAAACAGGTAGCGGTCATCATCGCGGCGCGAACGATCGCCCGGCCGGTAATCTTTTTCCATCAGATCGAAATGCGCCGGCGTGCGCGAACGCGGGTAGTCGCCGTCGCTCATGCCCATCAGGCACACATGCCGAAACGGGATCGCCCTCATGGGCATCAGTGTGGCGAAGGTGATGGAGCCGTTCGTGAAACGTTGGGCCATGCCGGCCGTTTTCAGGCAGGCGAGCCAGTGGTTACTTACCACCGACAGCGTAACGGCTTCGTCGAAACCGGTGGCCTCACAGTTCGAAAGCCAGTCGTCGAGCGCCGTGCCCAGCTGTTCGATGGTGTACTCCGCCACATCGCCCGGCGCCTTCAGGAAGTCGTCGAGTAGCCCACGAAGCCGTCGTACCCATTCCGCTGGGCGAGCCGGCTGAGCCAGCACCTGCGAATAATGGTTCATGCGCTCCAGTACGTGAGCCAGGGTGCCCACCAGGCGCGCCTCAAGGCCCGCCACATCACCGTACGGGGCAATGCCGTTCCACTCGTCGGTGTCTCCGGTGGCGTACCCCAACAGCATCCGTTCCAGGCCGAACGCCCAGGTGTGCAGATCGGCTAACGAAGGTACGAGCGGCAACCCCAAGGTTTCGCGGTGCGCCCCGTCGAGGCCCCAGCGGATATTGGCGCCATGGATCCAGTCGCGTAATACAGCGATATCGGTCTCGTGCAAATCAAAGCGCGCGCGGATGGCTGCGATATCAAGCAAATCGAGCACTTCGCCCACGCCCAGGCGCGACTGCGGCATCGAAAGCAGCTTCTCGACCGCCTCGGCGACCGTATTGACGCTTGCGGGGCCACGATCAACGATGAAGTACGGCAACTTGCGAGCGTCGTTCGCGCCATGCAGGCCGAACACCGCTTCGATGTACGGCGCGTACTGCTCAATGTCGGGCACCATGACAATGACGTCATCGGGTTGCAGCGTGGTGTCGGCGTCGAACGCTGCAAGCAACTGATCGTGCAGAATCTCCACTTCCCGCAAGGCGCTGTGCGCAACATGAAAGCAGATGGAGCTGTCATCGGCCGCGAGCGTACGGCCCTCTTCACGGATCTCGGGCAGTGAGCGCAGGCCGCGAATGTCGTCGAGCAGCCGACCCAGCATGGTTCCGGATTCGACGCGGGCAAAGGCCGGCGCCACATTGAATCGGATGCCCGAGTCGACATGAGCATCGCGCTCACTGTCGAGTCGACGGCCGCACTCGTCATCAAGTTCTTCAAGCAAGGCAATATAGTCACGACCCTGCCGCCCCCATGATGCCAATAGCGGATGCGCATGGGCATGCAACTGGTCGGCGTCGATTTCCACCGGGCGATCAGGGCGCCCACGCTGATGCCGCCTGACCTGGCGCAATAAGGCGCGGCCTTCAACAATATCAGCCCAGTGATACTCGCAAGGGTTATGCACGCACACCAGCACCTGTGTCCAGCGGCCGATCTCTACCAGCGCCTCAAGCGTCTGGCGGGGCAGCGCGCTGACGCCGAATACGACGATGCGACGAGGGAGGTCGGGCGATGCACCCGCGGCCGGCCATTCGCGTAAAGCGTGAAGGAATCGTGCGTGCACGGCGGCACGCCCCGCATGGCTGCCTTGTGGCCCGACATCGGAAAGAATGTCGCGCCATAAGGCCGGTTGCCACTGCTGATCGGCATCGAGTTCGCGGGCCCCACCCGCAGCACGAAGCGTATCGTGCCCTTCAGCCCAATCGGCCAGCCAGTCGGCCCGGTAAACCTGATATTGGTCGAAAAGATCAGCCAGCTTCAGCGCAAGCTGATGCCGCTTGCGCAGATCGGCGTCGTCTTCAAGAAATCGATGCAAAGGCTGGTAGCACGCGCGGTGTGGCAAAGTGCCCAACAGGCGCATGAGGCGCCAGACCAGCGGCTGCTCGTCGAGCGCCGAGAACTCCGGAACGGAAGCTTGACCCAAGACACGGCGGTACAGCGACCACATCAGGCGGGAAGGCATCGGCGTGTCGAGCGCTGCTGCGATGCCGGGTTGCCCGTCGGGCGCCTCGGTGGCCAGCGCAGCACGCAACCACTGGGCGATTCCGTTGCTCTGCACGGCAATGATGTCGGTTTCGAGGGGGTCTAGCGGATACGTGTACAGCCATTTGACCAAGCTGTCGCGCAGCACTTCCATACGATTGGAGTGCAGCACGACCAGGCCCGGCTCGATGTGAGAAACGGATGAAGGGCGACTCAAGGCGGCTCCGGCAAAGCGAACAGACGGCGCAGCGATGGTACCACCTGATTCACACTTGAAGATTGCGCACGCGGCGACCAGAAGTGGAAAAAAGGTTCCCTAATACCTTGCCCGGGCGCAACAGTTCGATATCGAGCGCATCGAGCGTATTTTTGACCATCAGCCCTAACTCGGTGTCGCCTTCCATCACCAGACGTCGGCTGAAGAAGAGCGTGTCAGGGTCGACGCCGCGCTGAATCAGCTGGTGGAAATCCCAGGCGTTGGCCCGTATGGTGAGGTCGGGCGCGGTGGCGCCATGGTCGGCCGCACGAAAGGCGTTGTTGTGCCAGGTATAGTCGAACCGCAGGCACGCATCGGCCACTTCGAGGCGCAGCCTTCGTCCGTCGAGCATTGCACAGGTGTCGACAGGCAAGTGCGGGGCAAGCGCCACGTTGAGCCCGCTGACAAACAGGTGTGAACCCGGCCTCTTGGGTAGCGTGCCAAGAATACGACCCAGGGTTGGGGGAATACGAAAGCCTTCGATCTCACTCATCGTTCTGCTCCTGCGGGTTGCGGTAACACCATGTCGAGCCCTGGGCGCCCGTGCCAATAGCCATTACAGGGGGTGGCCGGCATGCGCGGCAACAAATACTCGTGCGCCACATGCGCCGACTCACTGCCGTCGAGCACCGACTTGAAGGTACGCACGACTTCTTCCATGTGTTGCTACTGCGGGCTCAGACGCACAACGTCGACCCCACGTTCAGACAACTCGCTCAGCTCATGAATCAGTGTATGCACATGAGCTGACTGGGTCTGAATGCCATTGATAGTGAGGAATGCCTGCGCTTCCCGGGTCTGCATCAGCAAGCCGTCGGGATGTTCCATGCACACGTACTGACAATTGTCTTTGGGCAGGTTGCGATTGCGAGCGGTGAAGCACCGCGCCGAGAATGCCAGCGGCATGCGGCCGTATGCGAACACCTCGGTCTGCATGCCATGGGGCCGGTCGAGCTGAAGGCGCCGCAGCCCTGCGCTACCCATCTCGAGCGGCATGACCCAACGCGTGGCGCCTGCCCCAGCCAATACCTCGAGGGTGGGGCCGCTATAACTATTGAGATAAGGGCCCGCCACGAATGGCCGCCCCTGCAAGTGGCGCACGGCGCCCATGTCGTTGGCCTCGATGGCGTAGCGGCCATTGTCGACCACTCTTCGCATGGTCGTAAGTTCGGCGCCCGATTCGAGCAAGACCTGGGTCGACAACACCACGTCTTTACCCGCATCGGCCAACATGTCGGCCACTTCAAGCCAGTCGGGCAGACGCAGTTCATGCCGACGTGAGCACACGGTTTCGCCAAGGTAAACGATATCGACCGGCCACTCGCGAACCGATTCATAGAACTGAAGGGTGGCCACGCGCGGCCAATAGTATTGCAATGGCCCAAGGGCGATCTTCATGACGGAGCTCCTACTTTATGGCGTTTACTTCCACGGGCGGTGATACGCGCCCAGCGTTTGTTGGCGCCCTTCCGACACCTTGGCCAGTTCGGCCGACCACGCGGGATTCACGGAGTACCGCGCTGCGCCGGCCCGCGCTTGATCGATGGCCTGGCGCCATACGCGGGTAACCTGAGCCACATAAGCGGGGCTGCGCTGGCGCCCTTCAATCTTCACGGCCTTAACGCCCATGGCCATGAGGCGCGGCAAGAGTTCAAGCGTGTTCAGGCTGGTAGGTTCTTCGAGCGCGTAGTAGTTTTCGCCCGCTACATCGAAGCGGCCCTTGCACAAAGTGGGATACCCGGCGTTCTCGCCATCGGCGTAGCGGTCGATGAGCACGCCGTTCAGGCGGGATTCCAAGCCTTGCGGGGTCTGCTGCCAGCGCACATGACGGGCGGGCGAACAGACGCCATGGGTGTTGGGCGACTCGCCGGTGGTATACGAGGAAAGCGCGCAACGCCCTTCGACCATCACGCATAGGCTGCCGAACCCGAACACCTCGATTTCAACAGGCGTATGTTGCGCGACCTGCTCAACCTGCGCGAGCGACAGTACACGCGGCAAGACGGCACGACGGATGCCGAATCGTTCGTGATAGAAGTTGATGGCTTCGTGGTTGGTGGCCGAACCTTGCACCGAAAGATGCAGCCTCAGATGGGGGTGCGTACTGGCGGCGTACTGCATCAGGCCCGGGTCGGCCACGATTACCGCATCGACGCCTGAATCGGCGGCGCGATCAATGGCCTCGCGCCAGATCTGCCAGGCGTCGGGCTGCGGGTACGTGTTGAGGGCGAGAAATACGTTACGACCGCGGTCGTGCGCGTAGCGGATGCCTTGAGCGATGGCGGCCGCGTCGAAGTTCAGACCGGCGAAGTTACGTGCGTTGGTGGCGTCGCGAAAACCGAGGTAAACGCAGTCGGCACCATGGTCAACGGCCGCCTTGAGCGATGGCAGACTGCCTGCCGGACACACCAGCTCGAACGAGTGAGTGTCAGGTTGCGGCTGCCCGTGTTCTGCGCAATGAGCGCGTGCAATGGATGGCATGAGCGTTCTGTGGAAACGACCGAGGCAACGTGCCGTGCCCCGGAATCGGCAAGCCACAGACTATGCCGCGAAACCACAGGAAACGCCTTGATGGGGGTTAAGCCACCACCTTAACGCGCAGACCGCCAACGCCTTGCACGGCGCCTTCCATCAGGTCGCCTTGAACAACCGCGCCCACACCTTCGGGTGTGCCGGTAAAGATCAGATCGCCCGCTTTGAGTTCGAACAGACCCGATAAATACGAGATGGCCTCTGGTATTTTCCAGATCATTTGCGACACGTCACCCGACTGACGCGAAGCGCCGTTCACGTCGAGCGTTATGCCGCCCTCTTCCACTGTACCGACTTGCCCGACCGGGTAGATCGGCCCGATAGGCGCCGAGTGATCGAACGCCTTGCCGACTTCCCATGGCCGCCCCTGCTTCTTGGCCTCGCCCTGCAGGTCACGGCGCGTCATATCGAGCCCCACCGCATAACCGTATATGCAGGCCGCAGCCTGCTCCAGACTGAGATCGCGCCCGCCCGACCCCAGGGCCACGACCAGCTCGATCTCGAAATGGAGGTTGGATGTGCCCGGTGGGTACGGGAGCTCGCCCGTGTCGCCCTCCGGCACATACAGCACAGCATCGGCGGGCTTGCAGAAGAAGAACGGATCTTCGCGGCCAGTGAAACCCATCTCGCGGGCATGCTCGGCATAGTTGCGCCCTACGCAGTAGACGCGCCTTACCGGAAACACGGTGTCTGTACCGGCTACCGGCACGACCGTCTGAGGTGGCAACGGAAGCACCGAGTTCATCTGATCAGGCTCCTGCGGTGAAGCGTGCTGCGCTGTCGAGGATTTCTTTGGCGGCGGCCTCGGGGCCTTCCCAGCCTTGTACCTTCACCCATTTGCCCATTTCGAGATCTTTATAGTGCTCGAAGAAGTGCTTGATCTGACCGCGCATTTCCATCGAAACATCGTCGACCGAACGCAACCGAGCGTAGGCGGGATACAGCTTGTTGATAGGAACGGCCAGCAACTTGGCGTCGCCCCCTGCTTCGTCTTCCATTTTGAGCATGCCCAGCGCACGGCAGCTCACCACCGCACCCACCTGGATTGGGAATGGCGTCATGACCAGTACATCGACTGGATCGCCGTCGTCGGAAAGCGTCTGCGGAATATAGCCGTAGTTGCAGGGGTAATGCATGGCCGTCAGCATGAAGCGATCAACAAACACGGCCCCGGTGTCTTTATCGACTTCGTACTTCACCGGGTCGGCATTCATCGGGATTTCAATAATGACATTGAATTCGTCAGGCAAATTGGTGCCCGCAGGCACGCTATTTAGGCTCATGCTCTTAACCTTGGAAGGAAATGTAAGGATTGATGGAAGGGACTCTAGCGCCCCCGCCTCGGCCCGTCTGATGTCTGACTGACGTCTACCCCGGGTATGGGGGCGCTGTCAAAGAATTCGTCGAGGCCTGAATGATCGGAAGCAACGAATTTTACTTCTTTGGGCGTCGGTGTGCCGGGCTCAGAAGTCGGCACGCTATGGCTCTGGTCTTCGACGGCATAATCAACGGCGCTGGCAGCAGGCGGTATCTCACCCGCCGGGTCAGCGTTGGCGGCCGGTTCATGAGGAACTTCGACATCGATAAGCGTGGGGTCGCCACGCGTATCGGCAGCGGGAAGATAGTGATTGCGTTGCAACGTGGGCAGCACGCCGGCCACGCCGGCGGCCAGGCGCCAGTGCTTCATGGCTTCTTCGCGACGACCCAGCCGATCGTAAAGGTTGCCGAGTAAAGCATGAACCCGCATGTCGTTGCGTAATGCCATGCTTCGCTTGAGGTACAGCTCGCCTGGGCCCCACAGCTGCCCGGTAAGGCAAAGATTGCCCATGGCGGCGAGCAAGGCGGCGTCATCGGGATAGCGCTTGAGCCATTCTTCAGCGCGCGCCAGGCGTCGGGAGACATACTGCGGTGGGCACTGTGAATATGCGCTCAGCAAACGCGCATCGGGCGTCACGTTGATGGCCGCTTCAAGAATACGCGAGGCCTCGTCGTGATGCCCCTGCGCCGATTGGATAGCGGCCCCGGCCAGTGCGATTTCCGGCAACGTGCGCTCATCGGCACGCAGATCGTTCCAGCTCGCCTTGAAGCCGGTCGCGCCCGCACTATGAAGGCGGGCAGCCCCCGAGGTTTCAATGAGCTCCATGGCTTCGCTGCGCTCGATTGCGCCTCTGCGCAACAGCAGCCGCGTCAGATCGTAGACGCGATCATGGTTATGCAGCTGGTAATGCGCCCGCGACAGCAGGCGCGTGGCATGCAAATGTCGGGAACTGGCGTCTTGCAATGGCTGTAGCAGCGTTAGCGCATCTTGGGGGCGATTTTGGTCGAGATACATTTCTGCCGCCACGATGGCCCACGCCTCACGTAGGCGTACGTCATCTCCGGCCGCCTGTTGAGCCAGGCCGAGGGCCTGATCACGCTGGCCATATTCGCCCAAATGATGATTGGCATGCGCCGATGCCAGTGCGGCTAACACCTTGCGTTTGTCGGAACGGGTGCGTGTCAGGACACGTGTGAAATCCTTGTCGGCATTGCCGTAACGCCCTTCCAGCACATTGATCCAACCACTCTCGAGCGCCTCTTGATCACGGCGAACAGAACGGCTGCTACGCCAGCTTCGAAAGCGCTCAGGGCGCGCGCCGACCCACGAGAACACCCGCAACACAAAGTACAGGATCGCGAAACTCGCCACGAGAAGAAGCACCGCCAGGGTCAATGACAGCTCGATGCGCCACGGCTGGGCGACGATCACTACGTTGCCACTGTGCTCACGCAACACGAGAGCCAGCGCGACCGCCGCTACGAAAACGACCAGAGTCCAGAACCAGGTCCGCATGGATTAACCCCCTGCCTGCCCGGCCGCCGGCGGCACGGGCGTAGCCGACGGTGTGTCGGGCTGATCGGTTTCCGAACCCGCAGCGCCGGGCGCTGTTGCAGGCGACTGCGGTGAGTCGGACTGCGCCGTTCCCGATTGCGGTGCATCGGGCTGTGGTGCGCCAGACTGTGCTGCTTCAGACTGTGCTGCTTCAGACTGTGCTGCTTCAGACTGTGCTGCTTCAGACTGTGC
>CAZPYF010000023.1:0-17211 GCA_964590015.1 uncultured Burkholderiaceae bacterium | reverse complement strand
TGACCCTCACTTGGCGCGTGCGCTGGCGCAAGCCGTTCACGATGTCGACCCCACACTAGTCTTTTACGCCCTGGCATCCAGCGACATGGCGCGTATCGCCGGCGAAGTCGGCTTGTGTGTGGCACATGAAGTCTTTGCCGACCGCACCTATCAGCCCGACGGCAGTCTCACGCCTCGCAGTCGCCCTGACGCCATGATCGAAGATCCGCAAGTGTCGATCCGCCAGGTCTTGCGCATGGTGCAAGAAGGGCGTGTCACCGCTGTCGACGGCACAGAAGTTGAAGTCAGAGCCGATACGTTATGCATACATGGCGACCAGCCCGGAGCGGTGGTGTTTGCTCAGACGATCCGCAAGGCGTTCGAAGAGGCCGGTATTGAAGTGAAGCCGGTATCGCGAGAAACGTTGCCCGCCTGAGGCGGGCGGCTGAACGCAGCGCTTCAGCTTCGGCGCGGCCGCAGGCCTTGAACCAACATGCCCAGCACCAGGCCCCAGAACGCACTGCCTATGCCCAACAGGCTGAGGCCTGAGGCCGTGCATAGAAAGGTCACAATGGCGGCGTCTCGGGCCGATTCGTCGGCCAGGGCGCCGGCCAGGCTATTGGCGATAGTGCCCAGCAGCGCAATACCAGCAATGGCAGCCACCAGTTCGACCGGAAACGCAATGAACAGGCTTACGACGGTGGCCCCGAATACACCCGTAGCCAGATAGAAGAGACCGGCCCATACGGCGGCCATATAGCGGCGATCGGGATCGGGGTCGGCGTCACGGCTCATGCAGATCGCAGCCGTTATCGCCGCCAGATTGAACGAGAAACCGCCCAGCGGGCTCAGTACCAGGCCGGTAAAACCTGTCCACCCAACAAGCGGGCTGGCCGGCGTGGAATAGCCGTTCGCCCGTAACACCGCGAGGCCCGGCACGTTCTGTGACGTCATACTCACGATAAATAACGGTATGGCCACGCCCACGAACGCCTGCCATGAAAACTCGGGCTTCATGAACACCGGTGACGCCGGTGTCCAGTCGAGCGCGTCAAGCTTCAACAGACCCAGCAAGGCCGCGCAGATTACGCCGGCCACCAATGCCAATGGAACGGTGTAGCGCGGCAGCACTAGGCGCGCCAGCAGCCACGTGGCCAGCATGATGGAAATCATGAGCGGCTGGCTTTGCATCGACGTGAACGCCTCCGTGCCGAAGCGCACCAGAATACCGGCCAGCATGGCGGCGGCCAGCGGCCGGGGCACCACGCTCATCAGACGTTGAAATCCGCCACTGACGCCGGCAATAGTGATCAGGGCGGAACTGGCGAGAAAGACACCGATGGCTTGACTCATTCCCAGACCATCGAGGCCGGTGACCAATAACGCCGCGCCGGGGGTTGACCAGGCTGTCAGAACCGGGCTGCGGTAGTAGAGCGACAGGCCAATGCAACTCACGCCCATGCCAATGCCCAACGCCCACATCCACGAAGCCAATTCTGCAGGTGTGGCACCTGCGGCGGTGGCCGCCTGAAAAATGATGGCCACCGAACTGGTATAGCCGACGAGTACCGCGACGAAACCGGCGGCAATATGCGACAGGGAGAAGGGGAAATGGAGGCGCGGTCGGGCCGCTGATGACGTGCTCATACCGCGAAAGGGCAAATGGAATACACCGCAAACCGGGGAAGGGGCAATGCTATCACGGTGCGCCGCCGACCGGCAGTCGTTGCAGACGGGCGCGGTACGCGGGTTGCTACAGCAGAGCATTCGCCACCACCTCTAGGAGTATCACATGAACGCGAATCGGACCGGCAACCCCCTCGTGGACATCGATGGTGTGGCTCGCAGTGATCCGGGCATTGGGCCCAGTGACACATCCGACTCCATCAACGACCTGCCCGATGAAATGCAGGAAACCGACAGCGACCGCCATGCGACCGGTGATCGCCCCTCGGTGGAAGAGCGCCCCGATATCTCATCGGGTGAAGACGTCGACGTCGACCGTAATGTCTCGGAAGACGAAGCGGGCCTGGCTCATACGCCGCCCGACCCGGTTCGCAATGGTGGGCTGCCCGACGAAGACTGATGGTCGCTGACGACCACGTACCTCAGTCTGTGGTGCGTTGCCGATATCGCCAGCGCCACGGGGGCTCTGGGTCGCTTCCGGCCCACAGCCCCCGTTTCTGCCGTCTTGCCTCGTCTTTCAGCGCGTACAAGCTGCGGTCTTTCACATAACGGTCATAAGGCCATGCCGCGCCGCTGGCGACCATTTCCTCATTGACGCTTTTCTCGCCGCAATACACGTTACCGAGCATGCGGCCGTACTGATCGCGCCCTTGTGTGCGAATGACGGCTGTTGACCCTACTTTGCATAGCGCACGCAGACGGTCGCGCGCGCGAGTGCCGTAAGCCTGGTCGATCTCTGGTGCGTCGATCTGTTCCATCCGTACGGGAGTCGTACGCCGTTGCCCCGGGCATTGCACGCGCATGCTATCGCCGTCGTGAACTGATCGTACGGTGCATTTCAAGGTGGAGTCGGCTAGCGCAATGGAAGTTGGAGCACCGGCCGTTAGAGCCAGCACGAGGGCAAGGGCGATTCGATACATGGTCATGCTGCTGCTTAGCGCAAGGGGCGCAACTGTTTGATGAGCTCATCGGCCGGTACAGGCCGGCCGGTATAGTAGCCCTGAATCTGATCGCAGCCACGTGCGCTGAGATGGCGGTATTCCTCAGCGGTCTCCACACCTTCCGCCACCACGGTAAGGCCAAGAGTGTGGGCCAGCGAGATGATGGCTTGTACGATGCCTGCGTTGTCGCGATCGGTAGTGATGTCACGGATGAACGACTGGTCGATCTTGAGGGTGCTCACAGCGAACCGCTTCAAGTGCCCCAGGCTGGAGTACCCCGTTCCGAAATCGTCGATTGCGCTCTGAACGCCTAACTCGCGTAATTCCCTCAAGGTGGTGATCGACTGGTTCACGTCGCTCATGAGCGCGCTTTCCGTGATCTCAAGCTCGAGGTAGCGGGGAGTGAGCCCGGTCTCTTCCAGCACCTCGGTTACTTTTTGCACGAGGTCGTCGCGCTCAAGCTGTATGGCCGAGATGTTCACCGAGACGGGAATCGGCCGATATCCTGCAGCTTGCCAGCCGCGAGCGGTGCGGCATGCTTCTCTAAGCACCCATTGCCCGATGGGAACGATGAGCCCGATTTCTTCGGCAAGCGGAATGAATTCGGCCGGCGAAATCATCGTGCCATCGGCCGTGCGCCAGCGTAGCAACGCTTCGGTGCCCACCACGCGGCCGCTCATCACTTCGATTTTCGGTTGATAGTGCAAGTGGAACTCGCCCTTCGCAAGGGCGTTACGCAGGCGGTTGATCCATTCGAGCCGATCAAAACCGTCGTTGCTGAGATTGACGGTGAAGTGGCGATAGTTGTTACGCCCGAGCGCCTTGGCGCGAAACATCGCCGCGTCGGCATGGCGCAGCATGGTGTCGACATCGCTGGCATCCGACGGCGCAATACTGATACCGATGCTGCACGTTGCATGAATATCGTGTTCATACTCGTTGATGCGCCACGGCTGTGCCACACACGTCAGGATGTTCTGCGCGATGTGCGCCGCCTCCTCGCGCGAGCTGAGGTTCTCGAGAAGAATAATGAATTCGTCTCCGCCCTGGCGGGCCACACTGTCGCTGTCGCGCAAGCACGAACATAGGCGGCTGGCCACAATACGGAGGAACTGGTCACCCACGTGGTGGCCGAGGCTGTCGTTCACATATTTGAACTGGTCGACATCGACATACAGTACCGCAACGTAATGGTCGGGCCGCCGCTCCGCGAGCGCCGTTTCCAGCCGCTTAGAGAGCGCCGTACGGTTGAGCAGGCCGGTGAGGGCGTCGTGGGTGGCCTGGAATTGCGCCACCGCTTCCTGCAATTTGCGTTTCGTGATGTCTTCGGCCGTACCTTCAAAGAACAACACGTTGCCGCTGGCGTCTTTCACCTCCCGCACGTTCTCAGAGATCCAGATGATGCTGCGATCGCGCCGATATACCTGCGATTCGAAGTCCATGACGACGCCATCGCGCGCGATACGTTCGAGGAATTCGGCACGCCGGTTCGGGTCGATATAAAAATGAGAACCGATGTTCTCGATGTCTTGTATGAGTTCTTCCGGGGTGTCGTAGCCCTGCATCCGCGTAAAGGCGGGATTCGCCGTAATGAAACGGCCATCGGGAGTCGACTGATAAATGCCCTCGACCGTATTTTCGAAGATACTGCGATAGCGTCTTTCCGCCTCACGGTAGGCGGCTTCCGCCGCCTTCTGGGCCCTTGCGTCTTGGATATGGCCGGCAATGAGCCTTATGCCGCCTCCTTCTGCCATTGCGACCGCAGCACCGCGTTCCGATACCCAGCGATAGGTGCCGTCGCGGTGAAGAATGCGATATTCAGCGGCAAAACGTTCGCCGCGCTGCAACGCCGCCATGACTTCGGCTCGTACCAGGTGGCGGTCATCGGCGTGGATCAGCGTTTCGAACGAGGTGCTGCGATTCTGCAGCAATTCATCAGCGGTATAACCCGTCAGGTCGAGGCACCCGTTGCTGATGTATTCCATTGTCCAGTACTGATCAACCCGGGAGCAGTACACCACGCCAGGCAGCGACTGGATGATGGTTTCCGGCGAGCAGATCGGCGCGGGTCGATCCGTATGGTCCATGATTGAGGAAGGGGTCGTTGGCTTTAAGGGCTTTAGTTTCCTGCCTTAGTGTAACCGTCACATTCCCGGTTCGTCGCGCGAAGTGGATTTTAAAGGGCGCGCCACAGCACCGGCATGCGGCTTGCACCATGGCAAGCATGTCGTCAATAGCAGGGAAGCTCGCCATGAATCGCACTAATACGAGTGGTAAATCTCCGAGCGGCAAAGATATCTTGAAACGCAGTTTCGAGAAGGAAACCAGCGCAGAGCAGCACAAAGAGAACCGTGAGCGCACGAGCGACGAAGAGCGCCGTTCAATGATGGGCAAGCCGGTCGACCCGAACGCCGCAACGAACACGGGTACTTTTCCGCCCGGCCTTCCGGCCGGAGATATCGGCGACCCCGGCAGAATGACGCCGGACGCGCCGGCGGTGGACAATCGCTCCGGGTCGAGTCGTAACGAGCCGCCTTCGAAGAAGTAGGGCGCAAACCCGTGGTCTTTACCTGATCACCGAACCCCAAGCCATTGTTTTAACTGACGTTTTGAAGGATGTGCGCAGGTTCTTCAAGTGGTTATTCACAGATTCTGGGGATAACGGCGGGCGGCGCGTTGCCTAAAAAATGACCAGAGTATTGAAGGCCCTTGTTGCAGCAGGCGGTTTTCAGGATATGCCCGGGTTTTCCCTAGAGTTATACACATACCGTGGGGACAACTCTGGCGCGCCTTCAGGGCTGAAGTTTGCCGTCTTTGTTCGTGTCGTACTGGTGAAACTCGGCCATTACGTGTTCCAGAAGCTCATCGAGTGTGATCTTGCCGTCGTTATTTCGATCGACCGTTGAAAACTGTTCCGGAGTTAATAACGTTTTGACTTCGTCGAGAGTCAACCCGCCGCTGCCATCAGTATCGAGCTTTTTGAAGGCCTTTTCCATGAACTGCATGTACTCCGCCTCGCTGATACTGCCACTGCCATCGGTGTCGATCTGGTCGAAGTGTTCCCGACTGAG
Source organism: uncultured Burkholderiaceae bacterium (assembly GCA_964590015.1). Lineage (GTDB taxonomy): Bacteria > Pseudomonadota > Gammaproteobacteria > Burkholderiales > Burkholderiaceae_B > Yanghanlia. The sequence continues at coordinate 11,534 of CAZPYF010000023.1, read as the reverse complement.
CGATGAGCCGCTTGTAGCGGGAGGTGTCGCCGCGTGTACAGGAAGCGTCCATAGCATGGCTGCCAAAGGCAAAGCCAGGGTGATACGTAAATTCATTGTGTCTCCGATGTATGCCGGCCTGATCGTTATCCCGCACGGCAAAAGAATGAGGCCGAACGTATAGTGAAATCTTAACCGTCGCGTGCGCTACAACGCCTGGCATTGCGTTGCATTCGTTACATTAAGTGGTTTTTTGTCTCTTACTCACCCACATCGTAATCGGAACTGGCCGATACTTTCACCACCCCGGCACGACGTGCCGATACTTGGAGGATTCGACATGGCAACAGCCAGCGACAAAGCAAAAGACGTCATTGAAGACGTAGGCGACAAGACCGAAAAAGCCATCACAACGGCGGCGGAGAAGGCCACTCATGCGGCTTCGCGTGCCAAGAATGCCGCGCAAGGTGCCGTGGACGACAGTTCTGATGCGTTGGAAAGCGCAATCAGCTGCACGAAGAATATGATCCGGGCGAATCCGATGGCCAGCGTTGCCATCGTCGCTGCGGTCGCCTACCTCTGGGGCCGGATGCGTTAAGTCGAGGCCCGCGAATATGTCGATTCACACTCTGAGCCGGTACGGCTCTGTGGCTTTGCTGGCCCTACTCGTATCAGGATGCGGGTCGTCGTCCGACGGCGGCGGCATCTTTTCCACTGGCCCATTTAGCGGCCCATCCACTGTAAGCAATGAGTGCAAGCGAGATCGCAGCAGTTGCATGCACGAAGGCCGGTACGAGCAAGGCGAGCGGGCTTATGCTGAAGACGAAGCACGACGCCTCAATAAGGCGCAGCTGGAACGACTGCGCCGGCTCGCCGTCAAGTAATCGGGTCGCACGGTTACTTTAGGCGAGCTGCAGCGGCTCGCGATGTTCGACTTCGCGGCCGCTGTCTTCGCTCCACACGATGCGCAGCTCCCCCTCCTGTTGCGGGGTGACGGCGAATTTCAGGTAGGGGTTCGCGGCCAGAGAGCGGAAAAACCGCGCGCTGATCACCGAGCGACCGCCGAGCGTGGTCTCGAAACGTTCGATGATCCGAGTGGGTGGCGTGTTGCCTTGGGAATCCTGGGCGAGGCCGGTCGTCATCGGATGCGAGATCAACGTAAGCACCTCGCCGGCCGCCCCTCGTTTCCATGATTTCGGCGTACGTACACGGGCCTGCATTTCGCTAGCGGGATCGGACTGCGCCGGTGCAATGCAGCCACTGGTCGTGACCCGTACCGCCCGTTCGGTAATGAGAGCTTCACCTGCAGCGGTATACGCCACGGCAACCACCGTCTGCGATTCACTAAGCCGGATGCGTGTGGCCAAGTCGATGTGATCAATCTCCGGCCCGAATTCGAATTTCGCGACCTCGGGGGTCGGGTTGCCGGGCGCGAAAATCTCAAGCCGTTCGATACGCTCGCTACCGTGTGCTCGCCCGGATTTGATGGCGAGGGGAACCGACGACCCGTCTTCCGCTACCAGAGGCAAGGTCAGTTCGAGGCCACCGGTAGAAACGGGCGAGTTACCGACCTGCTTGCGTATGGCTTCGACTTGCTGCCAGATCTGAGCGGAAGCGAGCGAGGGCGCCAGAGTGGCGATCAGGCCGGTACCCGCCCATTGCAGCACCCTGCGTCGGTGCTGAGAAACAGTAGGGGTAATCAAGGAACGCGTGTTGAGCATGTGTCGGGGATTACGGATGAATAAAATCTTTGCAAATTTTAGGCGGCAGCCACGGCGGCGTGAGAAGTGTTACGCCCCCAAGCCCATCTCGCACCGATCACGATGCCGAGCGCGGACAGTGCTGAGCTGTACGACAGCGTGGACAAGCCGGTGAGGCCTTGGCCGATTGAACAGCCGAACGCCAGCGCGCCGCCGACTCCCATCAATGTGCCACCCGCCAGGTAACGCACCATCTGACGGGGTGATTCGAACCCTTCGAGGCGGCGACGCCCCCGCAGGGTAGCCGTAAGAAAGGCGCCCGCCACGACACCGGCCACGACCGCAATACCGAACCGCGGGCTCATGCCAGTGGCGATCATGGCGTATTGAAGGGTGTCGCCGATGGGCGCAACGAAAGTAAGGGAGCCCACCGGTAGCGGGTCGAAATCATCGCTGCCAAGCCAGCCCGTGGCGAGCCAGCCGGCCACGACAAGCAAACCAATGAGGGCACCGCCCGCGAGGTCGCCGGCCCGCGGGGCGGAACTGCGCCGGCGTAAGGCGAATAGAAGCAAGATCGCCGTGACTAACAGAGTTGTGGCGGTGCGCGCCCACCCTGGCGTTACGGTGAGCATGGACGGACTGATCGAGGTCTGGGCGCCTACCGCGACACGCAACGGGCCCAGGATGCCAGTAAGTGTTATGTAGGCCGCGATGCCCAAACTCAACAAGACCACAAGCGAACGTAGATTGCCCTGGCCCAGCAATACCAGCGCCCGGGCGCCACAGCCGTTGGCCAGGCCCATTCCATACCCAAACATCAGCCCGCCCAAGGGCATCAGGAGCCAGGAATACGTTGGCATCCGGTAGAGCGATTGGCTGAGATCCACGACGCCCGTCGCATCCAGCCATTGTGTGCCGGCGAGGGCAACGGCCAATGCCATCGCGAAACTGTGCAGCTTGTAGCCGCCGGAGCCTGACCAGTGTTCCGTCAGGCCCCGCTGGAGGCAAAAGCCCGTGGCTTGGCCGCAGGCGCCGAACAGCACCCCGACGGCGAGACCGACCCACAGCACCAGTTCAACGTGTGACATAGAAGCGAATGATCCCTCTTACGCGCGGGTACCCCAAGTATCTTGCGCGATCGCTTTATACCAGGATTCCCCGTACTCGGCCTCAAGCTTGCGGAAGCTGTCGTTCGCATCGGCCGGGCTCACGCCACCCGAAGCTTCAGCGATCTTGCCGTCTTGCAGCAGATACGTATGCGCGACGGAGATTCCGTAGCCCGGCGCGATGAGGCTGTAGCAGGTGTTGGCGAAGGACGCCTCGGCGGCCGGCCTGCCTGCCAAGGCATCGACGATGGCGGCGGCCGCGATCTTGGCCTGTGCATTGGCCGAAAAGCCTGATTTCGGCATAGGTGCTGCAACGGTGGCGTCGCCCACAACATAGATGTTGGGCACGCGCTCTGACTCGAACGTCTGATGCTTTACTGGTACCCAGCCGCTTTCGTTTGTGACGCCGGCAATTTCGGCAATCGCACCGGCCTTCTGTGGGGGAATCACATTCAGAACGTCGCCTTGGTGGATTTCGCCGAACTCTGACTCAACCGACAGATTGGCTGCGTCAACCCGCACCACCTTGCCGTCTTTGGCGAGGGGTACCCACTCGATCAGGTCGCCATAGAAACGGTCCCAACCGGCTTGGAACAGGCCCTGCTTTGAGAAGGCGTCTTTCGAGTCGAGGATGATGATCTTCGACTTCGGCTTGTTGTGCTTGAGGTAATGAGCCACCATGCTGACCCGCTCATAGGGCCCGGGCGGGCAACGGAACGGGTTGGCGGGCGCAACCATCAGGAACGTACCGCCATCGCGCATCCCTTCCAGCTGGCTCTTGAGCAGTTTGGTCTGCTCGCCGGCTTTCCATGCGTGCGGCGCAAGGCGCGATGCGGCTTCGTCATAGCCTTCAAGCGCGTTCCACCGGAAGTCGATTCCGGGCGAGAGCAGCAGCTTATCGTAGGGAAGCGTTTCGCCGCCTGCCAGAGTGACGTTTTTGCTGTCGGCGTCGACGCCGGAAGCATAGTCTTGTACGATTTTGACGCCCATCGAACGGAGCTCGTCGAAACCGTGGCCCTGCTGTTCGAAGGTGCGCAGACCGCCGAAGTACAGGTTGGTGAATGGGCAGGTGTAGTACGTTGACGCGGGTTCAACCAACGTGACGTCGATCGCCGGATTGCGCCGCTTGATGTACTTTGCAGCGGTGGCTCCGCCGAAGCCACCACCGATCACGACGACTTTTCCGGTCGCACCCTTGGCGTACGCCGGTGCCATCATGAGGAAGGCGCCTGCTGCGGCGGCTTTGCCAACGCCTGTCAACCATTGACGACGAGAGAACTTCACGGGCTCATTCATGGCTTGCGGGCCTCCAGACTGGAATTTCCGATTTGCGAGAAGTGCACGGCGAGCGCAGCCAGCTGCTGGTCGCTCAAGCCTTTCACCAGCCGGTTCATGACCGTGGTACCGGCAGGCGGGTGATCCGATTTGAATGCCTTCAATTGGTCATTCAGGATGCTCTCCGGACGACCCGCGATCGAAGGAATGCTGCCGGGAGAGCGGCCATCGGTACCGTGGCAGCTGGCACAGGCAGCAGCCAAGACGGTCACGTCGAAAGTGGAGGGCTCGGCGGCGGCGCTGGGTATGAACCAGGCGCTTGCCGCAAGCGCGGCCGTGAGTGCGCCGCAACGCAGGGATCGGGTGGCTATGTGCATAACTCCGTCTTCTTTTAGGGAAACTGTAAGGTTACGCATCGTAACGACAACGGCGCGGGCTGAGAACGACCATTTTTGCCCTAGCTTATTTCTTGCAGTTATTTGGAATGAGGTATTGTTCCGATGGAGTCTTGCATGACCGCCGAGGGCAAAGCGGAACGAGCGCCTACGGCGGCGTGGCCCGCCCGCTTTTTTACTGCGGGCGTGATACTTGCTATTGTTATGTGTCTCCTCGGCCATAAGATGGCCACTTCAGCCCGCGCGATCAACTGATTCCTCGGGCTGTTTTTTTGTCTTTAGCTCGCAGCGGCACGGCGTATAGAATGGCCAGGTAATGACCTATCTGAGGTGCTTTCCATGACCGCTACGAATCCTCCCCAAGTGCAGGGCGCATGCCTTTGCGGTGCCGTAACACTGCGTGTGAACCAAGTGGGAAAGCGTGAAGTCGCCGCCTGCCATTGCGGTATATGCAGACGCTGGACTGGCGGGCCATTCATGACGCTGGAAGGGCATACTGCGCCTGAGATTGATGGCGCCGAGCATGTACGGACCTATGCGTCTTCCGAATGGGCCGAGCGCGGATTTTGCGTACACTGTGGCACGCACCTTTTTTATCGCCTCAAGCAAGGCGAATTCTATGCGTTCTCAGCGGGGCTTTTCGAAGAGTCAGGCGATTGGCCGTTCACGCTTCAAGTCTTCATCGATGAGAAGCCCACCAACTATACTTTTTCGGAACCGACGCAAGAGATGACCGGTGAAGAGGTGTTCAAAGCATGGTCTCCGTGAGCCGCAGCGCGAACGCGACACGAGCAGATCGCAACAAGGCGAACGGGCATGGATAATTTCTGGCGCAATCTTCTATGGATCATGGCGTTTTTTTCTGTCTTGTTCGGCCTCGGGCTAATGACCCTGTCGGTCACGGGCGGGTGGGTCACCGTGGCGGGAGCCGTGATGCTTTCGCCGCCGGCATCGGGCTTTCTGGGCCGAGCGGTCGGCCGCCTCTGGGCGCCGCCCATACTCGGCTTCATGATCGCCATGTTTGCCGGCCCGATCGTCGCCTTGGCCACGGCGCCTTCCGCCGAAGAAGTTCAGGCTATCTTCAACATTCCTGGTGCGGAATCTCGATAGGAATCGTCGCGTCGGGTAACTGGTAGGTGTGGCTCCTGACCCGGGGTGTGACGGGCCACCAGTGAAATTCGCCTTGCGAGCGTGCCTCGCCCAGCACTTCCAGTGCTTCGTCTTCCGTGAGCGTGTAATCGAGCCACGCCAAGGCGCACTCTGACGACAGACATACGGGTCGCCGCCCACGTGCGGCGTTGACCATGCCGCCTGCGTCGGGGTCTACGATTACGGCAAACCCGGCGGCGTTCGACGTCGGTTCAATGCCCGGCTCCCAGGCGGTAATACCGGCAAGGAAGATAGGTGCTTCGTCGCACGCGCTGACGTACCACGGTTGGGGCGCCCGACGATCACCGGTCCACTCATACCAGCCGTCGACCGGTATGATCACGCGGCGATTCAGAAGAGGGCGCCAGAGCGGCGACCCGTTAAGCACGGAATCGAGCCTGGCGGAATGCTCTGAGCGCCGCTTGTGCCAAGGCGGCTTGTAGCCCCAATGCAGCCGGTGGGCTTGATCGGAACCGTCTCCCAACCGGTGCAACGCGATGGGCTGCGCGCCGGGTGGTACGTTTTCTTTTGGGCCATCGGGCACGTCAAGGAGCGAAAAGGGGCTCCAGACGAGCGCCTCCTGGTAGGCCTCGAGGTTTCTGGCCTGTCTGAGTCGGCTACTCATGCTGTGAATCCGAGCTACGAGAAGGTTCCTGCTTCAGTCTTGCGACAGCCACCATAGCACTGCAATAAGAATGAGGCCGGCAATAATGAAAGCGAAGGAGACGTATTGAAGGGGCATGAACTTAGCACATAGCGTGCCGCGCCTGACCCTTGACGCGGATGCGGAATTAGGCCGCTGGCGTGCCTGATTGGCCAGCCACTGTCGAAGGCAATCCCAGCGCGGCCAGTGCCTCGGGCGGCCAAACTGTACGCTCGTTCCACTCTGGGCGCTCATTTTCCATGGCAAAGCAATCATGGAAGGTGCCGGCGATAAGCAGCTGCGGTGTGTAATGTACAGATGCTAGGAACGGCCGCCCCTCGAAGTAGGGCTGCCCGTCGGCATAGATGCAGCCGACGGTCCATTCCCAATTGCCGGCGAGACCGGCTTCGGCGTAATCGGCCTGATGCGTCATGATGAGGCGGGCGGCTTTCGCCCAGTCAAACACCATCATTTGCATGGCTACTGGATTTTCGACTCGTACATGAGCATGAGAGAATCAGCGGCCAACACGGCGCGGCGAGCTTCCTCATGGCGGTCTTGAAGGGCAAGGTACTTTTCTTGCGAGCCGTCGTTACGATCGGCCGTGCCTCGGAATGATGCTTCGAGGTAATCTGCGTACCAGACGGATTCCCTGATGGTTAAGCCCACAAATACTTCGTTATTTTCCTGGTCTTTCGACAGGGCGCGAATGTTCGATAGATACTCCCGTTCGGCGGGTTGAAATTGCAACATAAGACTCCTTCTATAAGCCTTCATTGTAGCCCGCTGCCATTTTGGCCTTGTAAGCGGCGTGATTCAGCCCATGACCCGTATTAATTGCGTTCCCGTATCCGAGCTTAGCGGCCCCCATCTGGTGGCCGAATACAGAGAGCTTCCACGCGTCTTTGCATTGGCGGAAAAAGCCGCCGGCCGAGGCGCGCTGGTGCAGCCTAATGCCTACACGCTGGGCAAAGGTCATCTACTGTTTTTCTATACACGCCTGGGTTACCTGGCGCGCCGCCATCGCCAGTTGGTGGAAGAGATGAAACGTCGGGGTTATAAACCGTCGTTCCCGGGAGTAGAGCGCGGCAACTTTCCCGGGATTCCGGATGCTTACTGGCAGGACTGGACACCCCCGCCCGAAGCGGTAAGCCTGAACCGCGCCAGAATTGCCGAGCGCCTCGCGCGTAAACGGACCGCGGAAGGGCTGAGTCGCGCCGCGGTCAAGAGTTAGCGACCCACCGCCTTGAGCCGCATGCCGCCCCAGATCAAAAAGATGCCCGCAACCCACGCCAGCCAGAAAAGCAGACCCGCGTCGGAGATCATAAGTTGGCCGATCTGATCGATGATGCCGGCTTCACACATCACCGCATTGCCCGCAGCGCATGATGCTTCAATGGCCCAGTAACCGGCGGCGACCGAGGCGACCAGCAGAGCCGCGCCCAAAACGAGCAAGAGAGTTCCCGACATATTGATGGCCTGAAGAAGCGTTAGTTTGTAACAGTGCTAGCTAAATAGTCGCCCAGCACTCATAGTGGCTGTGGGGAAATCATTCCCTTCTACAATTTAGGACTTACATTGAAAACAGAAAACGGTATTGTGAAGTGGTTCAACAACGACAAGGGCTTCGGCTTTATTATGCCCGAGTCGGGTGGTAAGGACCTCTTCGCTCACTACAGCGAAATCCAAGGCACCGGCCATAAAAGTCTGGAAGAAAACCAACGGGTTTCGTTTGTGGCAACGCAAGGGCTGAAAGGGCCTCAAGCGTCGAAAATCCAGGTAATCTGATCGCTCCGCCTGCCTGAAAGGGCAGGCCGATAGAGCTTTCCGATTAGGCCGAATCCTTTGAAACAGAGGATTCGGCCTTTTTTGTTATGGGAGGCAGTATGCGCGCATACGCTGTTGCGTTGATTCGTGAGACGAAGTTCAACGATGAAGTGGTGGAGTATTTGAGACGGATCGACGACACGCTCGCGCCGTTTTCGGGAAAGTACGTGGTGCACGGCGGGCCTTACCTTCCCTTGGAAGGAGCATGGACGGGCGACCTCGTGATGATAGAGTTCCCCTCCATGGATGACGCCCAAGCCTGGTATGAATCCGAAGCCTATGCGGCCATCAGGCCCCTACGCACTAAAAACACCACGGGGGATGTTCTGCTTGTTCAGGGCGTCGCCAACGGGCATAAGGGAGCCGATCTCCTTGAGTGATCTGCTCCCTTATGGTTGCGGCTGTCCGCGCCGCTAAAGCGCTGGAGTACTAGATGCGGTCGCCGTCATCGGCGGCATCGCGAATCTCATCTTTGGTCTCGCCGATCTCGCGCTTGACCGTGCCAGTGTTTTTCTCGACTTTGCCTTTGATTTCCGTCTTCTTGTCGCCGGTAACTTTTCCGGCTGCCTCTTTGACGGCGCCTCTGACCTCGCGCCCCGCGCCTTCAATTCGATCTAAGTCCATCTTGTGCTCCTTATGAATTGCAGTCGAACCGGAGTCCGGTTCCTGCAACCGATCTAGCAAGTCGGGTGCCATACGGGTCGTTATAGTGGAAGGTTCGCGGCCAATGAACCCTGGCTACGTGGCCTGACAAGCACTTAGCGGTGATGTCCTCGGGTTATCCCTGGGGTTGTGCACAGGTTGTGTTGATAAGTTGGCCGTCAGCCCCGCGGTCATGGAACGCGGGGCACCACGTCTTTACTCAGCGATTTGATCGAATGTCACCGACGCCGGGTCGATTCCACCATTGCGAAGGCGAGTATCGATATCGTCGGCCGAGCCGTCATGCGACTCGACCTCCGGCAGGTCGAGCTTATTGGCAAGCTCAAGCTTCGCCTGCTCAAGGCTGGCGGTCGAGCCCACGATCAGTGCGATGCCTTGATCACCGTCGGCTTGTCGGAATTGAATTTGCGTTTTCATGGGAGTCTCCTTGCTTAATGTGTACGTAATGCGAGGAACGCAAGTTCGGTGCCCGATGGTTCGTTTACAGGCTCGCCGGCACCGACACATCCGGCATCTGGTACCGGCTATTCCCCACCGCGCGCGTGACAGGCCACCATCTGAACGCGGATTCGGGTCGAGGCGTGGACAATAGCTCTAGCGCCGTAGTGACGGGCGTATGGGGGTCTACCCATGCCAGGGCGTCGTCTACCGTGAGGCACACGGGGCGTCGATCATGGATATCAACCATGCCGCCGGCGCTGTCGTCGGTGACGATGGCGAAACCCGTTTCAGCCAATATTTCGAGCCCAGGCTGCCATGCTGTGATGCCGGCCATTAACACCGGTCGCTCGTCGCGAGCAGAAATGAACCAGGGCTGCTTGTCACCTTTCTCGCCCGTCCATTCGAACCAGCCATCTGCCGGCACGATGATGCGGCCGGTGAGCAACGGCTTCCAGAACGCGGAACCCTTGAGCACGGTATCGAGTCGCGCGTTGCTGGCGGGCCCGCGCTTGTACCAGGGCGGTTTGTAGCCCCAGAAGAGTCGATTGATCTGCGCAGCGCCGCTGCCAAGGCGATGGAAAGCAATCGGCCGTGTGCCTGGCGGTACGTTGTACTGCAAGCCGTCGGCGACCTCTAGTGCCGTATGAGGTTTCCACCTAATGTGATCTTCGTATTCGCTCAGCCGCCGCGCCTGCTTGATTCTGCCGCACATGTCAGCTTTCCCGGGGAGCGGTTACTAGGTCGGCACCGTATCGATCAACAATACCGACTGTCTTTCCATGGGCATGTTTCCGACCGGCGATAGCCATGATGGCTAGCGCCGAGGTTCAACGTCCGATTAAGTGTCCTTGGCCAGAAGAAAGGCCAGTCGTTCTTGATTCGGATGTTCCTTGATGTCGTCTCGAATTGCCTCGACCAGGATCGTAAAGACCTTGTCGGGGTCGATGCCATGTTCTTCGGCATACTCGGCAATGCGGCTGGCGCGCCCTTCGTAGTAGATGGATGTGAATTCCTCGACACCGTTGAGCTGATCGAGTATCTGTAAGGCAAAAGCGTAGTCGTCTTCCATGTCGTATCCGTGGGATGTTGCTTGAAGTCAGCGCCCCATGAGGCAAGCGGAGTGCCTGCTACATCTTTTCGAATCTGCGGGTTACCGCCGGACAGAAGTTGTGGTTCAGCAGGCGGGTGGTTTTGCTTAGTCATGATGCGGCTTCTCGTGCCATGCACGGTTCAAGAATACTGCATCGTCGATACAGTTTGAACCGCGAATGCCCTCAGTTAAGGCGACGGGGCCCCGCGAATCACCCATCCCATCGTATGTACCATCCCTGATAGTAGCGACGGCCCCCGATCTCTTCAAAGCCGGCGACCATCATGCCTTGGTCGCTCGACATCGAAAGGATTTGAGGGTCGCATAACGGGGGGATGACGTCGCCCTCGCTGGCATCGGGCCGAATGATGGTAAGTTGCGAGACGGAACGGTTCAACGCGGCACTGCGCGCGGTCTGAAGGAACACCGGGCCCAGCACGGGCGCGGGCCAGTCCTTCGGGCTCAGCTTCTGGCCGTATCGATGAGTGCGGGTGATGGTGCAACGGGGCATAACGAATACTGTATTAATAAACAGTATTCTAGGCGGAAAGGTGCCGACGTGCGTTGTGCAAGTCAGTTCCGTTCGCACCAGCTCCGTATTGACGCCGGAGGGATATCTTCGTGAAGGATCGGGCTCGAGGAGTGGTTATGGCTCGCGACGAGTGCTGTCTGGCGGCGCCTCTGCTGCGTTTGGCGGCAGTTGTAACGTGGGCGCGTTCTCGTACGGCCGAGCGTCGGTGGGTATATCAAGCGTGAACGTGGTGCCACGACCAGCGTCGCTGTCCACACCAATACTGCCGCCGTGGCTCTCAGCAACGGCGCGCACGTACGCGAGCCCGATGCCCCAACCGTCGGTCGTGTGAGCCTTACCTGCCGCAGCGCGCTCGAATGCGTGGAACACATTCTCTTGTTCGTCTGGAGGAATCGGCTCGCCTTCGTTATGTACGTCGACGATCGTTCTTCCATGCGAGGAACGAACGGTGATGCTGATCGGTGCTTCAGCGTCACCATACTTCACCGCATTGCCTGCCAGATTCTCGATTGCTCTTTTCACTGCATCGCGATCCCACCAACCGAAGCTCTGCGTACCTGTACATACAAAACGCGGCCCATGCAGGGTTGTGAGCTCCTCACAAATCTCGTTTGAAAGGTCATAGAGATCAAAATTTCGCAGGTGCAGGCGCAAGCGCTCGCCACTATTCAGCGCCGATGCGTCGAGCAATTTCTGAATCATTGAATCCACGCGACTCAGGCTCTTGACGATGT
>CAZPYF010000022.1:0-18034 GCA_964590015.1 uncultured Burkholderiaceae bacterium | reverse complement strand
CCGCGCGTGCCGGGCGAAACCGAGTTCATTCCCCTGCCTGACATTCCAGGCAGACCCGTGCGTTATCCATAGAACGATTCGGGCCCGCCGGCGTGGCTACAGCGTAGAAGGCAGATTGGCGCGGATCAACTGGCCGGCGATCGACTCTTCTGACGGAATGTCGGGCAACGCGTCGCCCGGGCCGAACCAGCGCGCATCATCGAGCTCGTCTTCCTGGATACGCAGATCGCCGCCCGCGTATTCAGCTGTGTAAGCCACCATGAGCGAGTGTGGGAACGGCCAGGACTGACTGCCGAAGTACCGGATATCGGTCACCCTTAACCCGACTTCCTCGAACACTTCACGGTGAATGGCTTCTTCGATGTTCTCGCCGGCTTCGACAAAACCCGCCAGCGCGGTGTATCGCGCCGTTGCGTACGCCGAGTGGCGCGCCAGCAGAATCTCATCGTTGCGCCGTATCAGCACCATCATGGCCGGCGAGACGCGCGGGTAAGCCGAAAACCCACAGTCGGCGCAATGAAAGCACAGCTCTTTTACAGACTTACGCATCGGCGCCGCACATACCCCACAATAGCGATGGGTACGCACCCACTCCGACACCTGAAAGGCGCGTCCGGCCAAGCCGGCAAGCTCGCCAAGCTGCGAAAGCGCCGCACGCAGTGTGTAAAACGCGTAGCCGGGCGGCGGCTCAGCATCGGGGGCGACATGCAGGCAATGATCCTGGCAGTCAGGCGTTAACCACACGGGCTGCGCAGCGCCCGGGGTTAGCTGCATGGCCGCTTCAACCCGAGCGTCGGGCAACGTCATATCGCCTTCACGCAACAAGAGCTCATTTCTTCGGAATATGAAGTGCACGTCGTTCCCCGTTTCTGCCTAGCGCTGCATCATACCCCGCACGACCCGTACGGTACGGCGTGAGACAATCGCCGCATGATCACCATTCTCGAAACCGACGGCTTGCGCCACCTGCATTTCGGCACGCCTGCCGTTCAGGGGGCGATGCGTATAGATAGGCCGAACGATATTGAGCTCGAATACGTTCAGCAAATGATGATGTGGCTCTTGTTTCGACCCGACGCCCGTCATATCGTGCAGCTGGGATTGGGCGCCGGCGCTCTCACCAAATTCAGCTACCACTATCTCGCACCCGCGCGGGTAACAGCAGTGGAGCTCGATCGAGAAGTGATCGAAGCGTGCCGCCTGCACTTCCATTTACCTGCCGACGACGAACGCCTCACCGTGCTGGCGGCAGACGCTGCCGACTATGTCGGCGATTTCTCTAACCGGCGTTCCATCGACATACTTCAGGTCGACTTGTATGACGCCCGGGCACACAGCCCGGCACTGGGTTCGCCGGCGTTCTATGCCGCCTGTGCCCGATGCCTGAGTGAAAACGGCCTGATGACTGTGAACCTGTACTGCGACTGGCCCGAACACCTGGAGCACCTGCAACGGATGGAAGCCGCCTTCGAAGCGGTTGCGTGGCTTCCGCCGGTACACGACAGCAACATCGTGGCCATCGCCTTCAAACGGGCGCCGAGCGTCGACTTCGACATACTCCACGCCCGCGCCGATCAGATCCGGGAGCACTATGGGTTGCCCGCAAAATCCTGGGTGGAAGGCTTAGAGGAATTCATGGGCGCCGGCTAACGAACCGGGGCGCATGCAAGCCGCCTACAGGTCGAGCACCACCTTCCCGCCCGCCTTGGCCCGCGAACAACACGCCATCATCCGTTGGCTCTCGCGCCGCTCTGCCGGGCTCAGGATACTGTCGCGATGGTCGATATCGCCCGCCACGACGGCCACCTCGCACACCCCGCACAGGCCTTCTTCGCAATCACTTTGAACATCGATGTTCTTGGCTCGCAATGTGTCGAGCAGCGTGGCGTCGTTGGGTACTGTTAGCGTAAGGCCTGAGTTGCGCAGCTCGACCTCAAAGGGTTGTTCGCGCGCTGGGTCGAGCTTCGGCTGCTCGTTGCTGAAATGCTCGACATGCAGAACGTCTTCCGGCAAGCCGGCCGCGCCCACGGCCGCCTGCAATGCGTCGAGCATGCGGCCCGGCCCGCAGGCATAAATCTGAACCGGCCCGCCCGTTAGATCCGCGCATAGCGCGGCAAAGTCATTGCGCCGGCCCTCATCACTGATATGCAGATGCAAGCGATCACCGTGCAGAGCTTGCAGGGTATCGCCGAAGGCCATCCAGTCGCGCTTGCGGCAACTATAGTGCATGGCGTAATCGAGGCCCAGCGCCCGAGCACGGCGCGCCATCGCCATGATGGGCGTGATGCCGATGCCACCGGCCACAAAAATATAGCGGCCGCCGCGCTCCTCGTCGAGACGGAAGTGGTTGCGCGGCCCGCGCACTCGCAACACTGCGCCGGGTTGTACTTGCGTATGAATCCACTGCGAGCCGCCCCGGCTTGCTGGATCTTTAAGCACGGCGACTTCCCACGCGCTGCGGTCATCGGGGTCGCCACACAGCGAATATTGCCGTGCGCAGTCGCTGTCGCCACACTCGATGTCGATATGCGCGCCCGGTGTCCATTGCGGTAGCGCCGAACCGTGCTGCGACTTGAGGCGCACCAACACCGTGTCGCGCGCGACTTCGCGCACCGACTCCACAACGAGGTTGCGGATCACGTTCTTGGCCAAGGGCGCGCCCAGGCGCACCTCCTGCTTCCACTGGCGTACCGACGGGTCTCGACGCTCAGGGTTTTGTGCCGGATCCCATTCCACGACCAAACCACGCGGGCCGCGAAAGGCCAGGTTATGAACGTACTCATACCTTTGTGGCGCCAGCTTCATATGTGGCAAGCGTCGAGTGAGCTCGCCCAATATGATCTGCATTTCCATGCGGCCAATATTCTTGCCCAAGCACTGATGCGCGCCGAAACCGAAGGTGAGATGCTCCACCGAATTGTCGCGCCGGATGTCGAACAGATCGGGGTCACTGAAATGGCTCGCATCACGATTGCCTGAATTCACGACCAACAACAACCGCGCGCCGGCCGGGATGCTTACCCCCTCGATCTCGACATCCTGGGTGGCGCGACGCCGCCATGAGGCAATCGATCCGCTATGGCGCAGGCATTCTTCCACCGCCGGCGAAATAAGCTCGGGGTTAGCGCACAAATCGCGCCAGTCGTCGGGATGCTCGAGCAACAGCTTGATGGCATTGGCCGAAGCAAACGACGTAGACTCGTGCGCCGCCACAATGATGGCCATCATCATGGAATGCAGATACGAGTCGGTGACCACCTCTGGATGCTCTTTCTGCTGGCGAATCGAGTAGCGCATCCACCCGGGCCCGTCGGGCGTCTTGCGCATCTTCTCTAGCACCTGCCCCGAGAACTGCCAGAACTGGCCGACCGTATGTGCGATTTCGACCCGTTGTTCCGGTGTTGGCCGCCCAAATGCATTGACAGTATGCGCAATCGAAAACCGTTTCATCGTTTCGCGATCAGCGTCGTCGTCGATACCCAAAAAGTGCAACGCCACCGTGAACGGCACTTCCCATAGCAGCTGGCGCACGAGATCGACGCGGCCGTCGTCAATGAAGCGATCTATGGCCTCGGTAACCAGGCGCCGCACCATGGGCTCGTGTTCGCGCAGATGCTCGGGTGTGAACGGCTCCATGAGCACGCGCCGCCGCGCCATGTGCATGGGCTCGTCTTCATTGACCAGCGTGCGGTTCATGGCATAGCCGTATTGCCCTAGAATTTCCTTCACCTCGGGCGGCGGCGTACCCACGGGTTCAAGCACGTTAGACGGGCTGAATGTTATGGGGTCGCGAAAAATATCTTTTATAGCCTGATAGCGGGTCACGACCCAGTAGTCGAGCTTGGGGCTGTAGAAGACCGGCTGCTCTTCACGCGCCCAGCGCACGAACTCCGCCGGGTCTTCCATATAGGCATCCTGGAAGGGATCGAAATCGGCCGCCTTGCGGCCCATAGGGCACTCGCCCGCCCGCGACTGCGGCTTGGCGTGGGAAACAGGGCATGCATGTGCGGGATGGTTCATGTAACGCTCCGGACCTTGATCTAACTTAAGTGTAATTCACTTTTGCGTAACTTCAACACGCATTGCGTAATGATGACGATCAGGTTTACCCTGAACGATATACTTCGGCATTCTTCCGGAAACTCAGAATCTCGATGACCAAACCTCTCAAGGAAACCAGCCTGCCGGAACGCGACCGCCGCCAACGAGTGCAAGCGGCCACTACCGGAATGGTGCTGCTGAAGGGCCTCGCGCGCCTCGGCGGGCGCGCCAGCCTTACTGCCCTCGCCCGCCACGTCGACGAGAACCCCGCAAAGGTTCATCGATATCTGATCAGCATGATGGAAGAAGGCCTGGTGGGTCAGGACCCGATTTCTTTGCAGTACTTCCTTGGGGCCGAAGCGATACAGATCGGCATTGCTGCCATGCGTCTTGCCGATCCGCTACGTATCGCGGAGCCCGCGCTCGTTCGGCTGCGGCAGAGTCTCGAGATGACCTGCTTCATCGCAGTAATGGGCAACAAGGGGCCCACGATTGTGCGCTTCGAGGAACCCGGGCTGCCGGTCACGCTAAACGTACGGGTCGGTTCGGTGCTGTCGCTGCTTTGGTCGGCCACCGGCCGTGTGTTCCTCGCGTATCTCGACGATACGCAAGTCGAGAAACTTGCTCGCAGTGAGCTGGCGGGCATGTCTCGCGAGCAACGTGCCGCATTCAATGACCCAGATCCGGTCACTGCGCTGAAACAGCAGGTGCGCGAGGCGGAAATGGCCATCGTGCGCGACACCAACCTGCAAGGCATCAGCGCCATTGCGCTGCCCATATTCGATTTCTCCGACAAGGTCGTCGCGGTACTGACCGTACTCGGCGCCACGGGCAGCTTCGACACCGACGCCGGCGGCCGGGTCGCTCAGGCGCTGAAGGCGGAAAGCACCGCCATCAGTCGTACGCTCGGCCATGTCGATACGGGGCAAGCACAAGGCTAAACGCCGCACGCGTAGTACCTCCTCAGTTCGAACACAGGGTAATTGCGGATCCGTCGTTACGCAGTGCGTATAAAGTTTACGCTTAGAATATCGAACGTTGATACGAGCGCAGACTGCTTAGCGTTCGCACCCAAACCCATACCATCAGGGGGAGACCATGAAGATATTCAAGACTTTCGCACTTTCCGCAGCGCTTGCAGCGGCACCGCTATTTGCCGGGGCTCCCGCCCAGGCGGCGTACCCGGAACAGCCGATCCGCTGGCTCGTACCGTATCCGGCGGGCGGCGGCTCCGACTTCCTGGCCCGTACGATCAGCAATTCCCTGGGCCCGCTTACCGGACAGTCGATCGTCGTGGAGAACAAGCCGGGCGGCAACACTTCGATTGCTGCGGCCGAAACGGCGCGCTCCAAGCCTGATGGCTATACCGTGCTGTCGGCCGACAACGGTACGTTGGTCTTTAACCCGGCACTCTATTCCAATCTTTCGTACAACCCCACCACAGAACTGGCGCCGGTCACCCTGTTGGGTCGCTTCCCCATGATTCTGGTGGCGGACCCCAAGGCGGATCTGAACAATGTGCAAGATGTCATTGATCGCGCGCGTGCCATCGAAAGCGGCTTGAACTTCGCCTCGGCCGGCGCGGGCAGCCCGCATCACCTGGCCATGGAGCTCTTCAAGTACGAGCTCAAGCTCGACCGCATGACCCACATCCCCTACAAGGGTGCTGCGCCGTCGCTGACCGACGTCGCGGGCGGCCAGGTACCGGTCATGATGGTTGACCTGGCTGCGGGCGCCGGATTCATCCATAGCGGCAAAGTGAAGCCGTTGGCAGTGGCCCATACTGAGCGTTTGCCGCAACTGCCCGACGTACCGACCTTCGCCGAGCTGGGTCACCCGGAAATCGTGGCTGCCGCCCATGTGGGAATGGTCGTAGCAGCCGGCACACCCAAGGACACCATCGCCGCACTCAATGAGAAGGTCGTGGCCGCCCTGAATGAGCCAAAGACCCATGCAACGCTTGTAGAGTTTGGCGTTCAGCCGGTGGGCAACACCGCCGACGAATACGCCGAGATGCTGAAAGCCGAAACTGAGCGCTGGCACGCACTCATCAAAGACATCGGCATCACGCTCGACTAATGCTGTAAACGGCGGCGCGCCCCGGCCCCTGGGTCGGGTGCGACCGTTACGGCGGCCTTCATGAACCAGCGCAGAATGCCCGCTGAATAATGGCTTGCCACCTGTGTCAGGAAGTCGTTGAAATCGTGCCCGGCCGTGTTATCAGCACGGTCGGACACAATTCGGGCCACCGCAAATCGGGCCCCATATTCATGGCACACCTGGGCCACGGCGGCACCTTCCATTTCCACACAGAGGGCGTCGGGCAACGCATCGCGTAGCGCTCGAACAGTACCGGCATCGCACACGAACTGGTCACCACTCACGATCAGCCCCATATGCATCTGGGGCGTACCGAGGCCGAAGGAATCGCGCAGGTCAATCGGAACCTCGCGGTGCCAGTCGTTCTCGAAGTAGCGTTGTGTTGATTGCGCCAGCTGCGCCACCAGGTCAAGATCGGCCTCGATACGCCCTTGCCCCAACAGCGGAATTTCATACCGGGGAAAAAGCGGCCGGACATCGAGGTCGTGCTGCAAGAGCGACGTACCGATCACCACGTCGCCGATCCGTGCGCGACGCGCTACGCCGCCCGCCAGGCCGGTAAAGATCACTTGATCGACCCCGAACTCACGAACCAGCGTCACGGCTGTGGCGGCTGCGGCCACTTTGCCGATGCGGGCCAGAACGACCACACACGGTGTGCCGTGAAGGTCGCCCTCGTGATAGTCGCGCATGCCGATACGACGGGTAATGACCGACTCCATCTGTTCGAGCAGGCTTGCGATCTCGCCGTGCATGGCCGCCATGATGCCGATACGCTGCATCCGTGTTCCCTCCGATTTTTCCAACGGATTAAAGCATGGAAGAAAGAATGGGGAAAATCCCTAGACAATCGGGCACGACACTCACGAATCGACTCTCTATACTGGGTCGGCCAATCTAAGTGCATTCAAGGAAAACGTGTCATGTCACCAGTGCAGTACCTGAACTCCATCGCAGAGAACTTCGGCGAACAGATCGCCCTTGACGACGCGGACGTCGCCGTTTCCTATTCCGAACTGGCTGTGGCCGTGCAAGCCATGAGCGTAGCGCTGGCAAACATGGACCCGAGCCCCGGCTCTACTGTCGTGATCTGTGCCGATTACTGCCATGAATATCTCGTGGCGGTATTGGCCGTACAGGCGGCCGGCAAGAAACTGCTGCCGGTCAGCACCCACGCCAACCTCGAAGAGCTCGTTGAATTGCTGAATGCCGCAATGCCCAGCACCATCATCGTCGATGCCGCCGGCAGCGCCCTCATTCCCTGCGAAGAAGAACTCAAGATTCACTTCTCTCAGTTCCCTGGGCTTGTGCTCACTTACCGTGGCGACGAAATGCCCTCACCTGAGTCATTCGAACGCTTCACTCTGCCCGATACCAAGGCAGATACGGAATCGGCATAGGCTGGTGCGGCCGGTTCGGCGGGCGCGGCCTGTGTACCGTCGCATCATCGCAAGCGCATCGTCATGCGTATAATTCGCGCCACCCAACTCATGGCCTTTACTACTCATGTCTCAGACCTCGCTTGACGACCTCGCCCGCCTGATTCTGCGCCTCGCACTGGGCATTCTCATTCTTCTGCACGGCTGGGCCAAGGTGCGCGGGGGCATCGGCGGCATCGAGGCCATGCTTGCCATGAAAGGCCTGCCCGCCTTTATCGCCTGGGGTGTCTATATCGGTGAAGTCGTCGCGCCCGTGCTCTTGATTGCCGGCATCTGGTCGCGCATGGCGGCGGCGGTAATCGCCCTCAACATGGTGGTCGCGGTATTTCTCGCCCACATCGGCCACCTCACACAACTCACCGCTACAGGCGGATGGCGTCTCGAACTGCAGGCCATGTTCCTGATCACGGCTCTGGCGGTGCTCATGCTTGGCGCAGGCCGCTATTCCGTAGCCGGCCGCAACGGGCGCTGGAACTGAATCCGCGCGGCGCCCATGCCATGCACTCCACTCGCAAACCGATCGTCGCGCTGGCTTTAGGCAGCGGCTCGGCCCGCGGTTGGGCGCACCTGGGCGTCATCAAGGCTCTAGAGCAGGCGGGAATTCGGCCCGACATCGTTTGTGGCACCTCAATCGGCGCGTTGGTCGCGGCCGCTTACGCCTCGGGTGACATCGATCGTTTCGAAGCCTGGACCCGGCAGCTCAAGATGCGCGATGTGCTGTCGCTGATGGACATCCACCTGAACGGCGGCATGCTCAAGGGCGACCGTCTGATGAGCTTCTTTGAGCAATACTTCAAAGACCGCCCGATCGATGCGCTGGATATGCCGTTTGCTGCCGTAGCCACCGATCTGCACACCGGCCAGGAAGTATGGCTCAGGGAAGGCTCCATTACCGCTGCAGTCAGGGCGTCCATAGCCCTGCCCGGCCTATTTTCTCCGGTATGGAACGATGGGCGCCTGCTGGCCGACGGTGGTCTGGTGAATCCCGTGCCCGTATCATTGGCGCGCGCCATGGGCGCCGACATCGTGGTCGCGGTGGATTTGAACTCGGATATCTTGGGGCGGCATCTGGGTGTGCCCGACCGACAAAAGGTGGCTAGCAGCGTGGGGAGCGCTTGGCGTCAGCACGTACCCGAGGCGCTCGCAAATTGGCTGCCCGCCACAACCGATGTGGATGCGAGAATGCCGTCGCTGATCGACATCGTTTCAAGCAGCATCAATATCATGCAGGTACGAATCACGCGCAGCAGAATGGCCGGCGACCCTGCAGACGCGATCGTGGCGCCGGCGCTTGCGTCGTTGGGTTTGCTGGATTTTCATAAGGCCGAGCTCGCCATCGAGGCCGGCGCGTTGGCCGTGGAAGAGGCCTTGCCGGCACTGAGACGTCTGAAGATCGGTAGCTGAGGCGTGGTTATGCCGCTGAGGCCGCAGCATCGCGACACGAGCGCACGAACTCCGATGGCGCCATACCCATGTTGCGTTTGAACATGGTCGTGAAGGCGCTCTGATTCTGATAACCGAGGTCGAACGCCACATCGAACACAGGCTTGCCCTCGGAAAGCCAGTCGACAGCCGTAAGAAGACGAACATGCTGGCGCCACTGCACAAACGGCATGCCGAGCTCCTGTACGAAGAGCCGGTACAGTGTGCGCGGATCGCAGCCGAGTTCGTCAGCCCATTCCTGCAAGGTTGTGTTGTCGTCGAGATGCTGCTGAATATGGGTGCAGATTCTGACCAGCCTGGGGTCACGCGGCGCATGCAACTGAGTAGCCCCCGTGCCATTATGCTGAAACTCTTCGAGCAGCGCGGCCACCAGAACCTGGCCCCTGCGCTCAGGTACGGGCCCGGCCACCATGGCCGCTTCTGATATGAGTTCTCGCATGAGCGACGTGACCCTCAGCAGGCAGCTGCGTTCAGGGAGTTGGTCGGTGCCTTCCGGGTTCAGATACAGCGAACGCAGACTGACCTTGCCCAGCATACGTACTTTGTAGGCGGTATGCGGTACCAGCCATAGAGCGCTGCCAGTTCCGACTACCCAATGCCCATGTCGGCTAGAAACGAGCATGGCCCCGGTTAAGGGGAGCTTCAGCACGCCCATGGTATGGCCGTTGCCGGTGATTAACGTGGAATCCGTGAAGTCGCGACACAAGCCGCCTAATAAGACCTCGTTGGCCGCCGAGCGCGGAGTGTCGCCGATTGCAGATTCACTTTCGTGTGCGGTGTCGTATACAGCCTGCAACGTCATATCGGATCATTCCCCCTTTGCGCTTCGTAATTACGGCCGCCTTCTCAGGCGGCCGTGAAGACCATTCGCCACGAGGGGCGACGGTGGAGCCACTACACATTCCGTTTCATTCTATCGATACCCTGAATAACCTCCATGGAGGTTAACCCCACGGCTGCATGGGCCTGCATCGCCCGCCACGCGGCGAGCGCTAACCGGCCTCGGCTCGAGAGCGGAGGCCGGTTAGCGCAACGACGTTTCTAGTAGACGCCGGAGAACTGTTTGAGGACGTCGGGATTCTCGAGCGTGGAGGTATCTTGATCGATATCGCGACCCTCCGCGACGAGGCGTAGCAAGCGCCGCATGATCTTGCCCGATCGGGTCTTGGGCAGGCTATTGCCAAAGCGGATATCACGCGGTTTGGCAATCGGGCCCACCTGCTGAGCAACCCAATCACGAAGCACTGCCGCAGTTTTCTGAGCCTCGTCGCCGGTTGGCGCGGCTTGCTTAAGCATGACGAACGCCACCACTGCTTCGCCTGTGGTAGCGTCGGGCCGCCCGACAACGGCCGCTTCAGCCACCAGCTCGTGCGCGACGAGAGCCGATTCGATTTCGGTGCCACCCAGGCGGTGACCCGACACGCTCAGTACGTCGTCGGTACGACCCAGAATCCAGAAGTAGCCGTCTTCATCGCGCTGGGCATTATCGCCCGCCAAGTAGATTCCTTTGAGCTCGTCCGGGAAATAGCTGGTGCGATAGCGTTTCTCGTCGCCCCAAACGGCCCTGATCATGGCCGGCCACGGGCGCCGTATAACGAGCAGGCCGCCGGCACCGGTTGGCAGTTCGTTACCTGCTTCGTCGACTACGGCGGCATCGATTCCCGGCAACGCTAGTGTGCACGAACCCGGTTTGAGCGGCGTTGCACCCGGCAACGGCGAGATGATGTGCCCGCCGGTTTCGGTCTGCCACCAGGTGTCGACCACCGGGCAACGCGAACGACCCACGTTCTCGTAGTACCACACCCACGCTTCCGGGTTGATGGGTTCGCCCACCGACCCCAGCAACCTCAGGCTCGATAGATCGTAATGCCGCGGATGGTGGTCGGGGTTCTGCTCGGACGCCTTGATAAGCGAACGGATCGCGGTAGGCGCCGTGTAGAAAATGGTGACACCATGACGTTGAATCATCTCCCAGAACCGGCCCGCGTTCGGATAGGTGGGAATGCCTTCAAAAACGATTTGTGTCAGGCCTGCGGCAAGCGCGCCGTAAGTGATATAGCTGTGCCCCGTGACCCAGCCGACGTCGGCCGTGCACCAGAAGACATCTTCGGGTCGGGTGTCGAACACCCACTCGGTGGTGACTTTGGTCCAGAGGAGGTAACCCGCCGAAGAGTGCTGCACACCCTTGGGCTTGCCGGTGGAACCGGACGTGTAGAGGACAAAGAGAGGATGCTCGGCGCCGACGTATTCGGGCTCGCACTCGTCTGCCTGACCGTCTTCAACGTCGTGCAACCAGACGTCGCGGCCTTCGACCCAGTTCGTGTCGCCACCGGCCCGTTGATACACCACGACCTTCTCGACGATGTCGCCGCCTTCATAAGACAGGGCTTCATCAACAGGACCCTTCAAGGGGATCTGTCGGCCGCCGCGCAGTTGTGCGTCGGCTGTAAAGACCAGACGGGCGCCTACGTCGACTACCCGTTGGTGCAGACTACGTGCCGAGAAGCCACCGAATACCACGGAGTGAGTGAGGCCCAGGCGTGCGCACGCCTGCATGATGGCGACGGCTTCGATGGACATCGGCAGGTACAGAATCGCACGGTCGCCCTTGCCGAACCCCATGGCGCGAATGCCGTTGGCGATTCGGCAAACCCGGGCATGCAGTTGCCGATAGGTGACCGTTTCCACCTTGCCGTCGTCGGCTTCGAAGATGATGG
Source organism: uncultured Burkholderiaceae bacterium (assembly GCA_964590015.1). Taxonomy (GTDB): domain Bacteria; phylum Pseudomonadota; class Gammaproteobacteria; order Burkholderiales; family Burkholderiaceae_B; genus Yanghanlia. The sequence goes on along the minus strand of CAZPYF010000022.1, from coordinate 6,294 downwards.
CGGCCTTCTCGGCATTCCCGTTACGTAGATGCACATCGAGGCAGTTCTCGGATACGTTCAACTCGCCGTCTTCGAACCACGTATAGAACGGTGCGTTGGATTCGTCTAGCACCTTGGTAAACGGCTTGTGCCAGACGAGCTCGGATTCGGCCATCCGGCGCCAGAAGCCGTCCGGGTCTTTATCGGCTTCATCGCTTAACGCCCGGTACTGCTCCATGCTGGAGATCCGCGCGCGTGACGCGAAATCGTCGGCGGGATTGAAAACCCGATCTTCGACCAGCATGGTGTTAATGGTAGACGACATTACTGCTCCTCCAATGATTCCCTGTCGCCGAAACCGGCGACGCTCCATCGCTATATATATAAGGGCGCTTGCAAAGCCGGGCGGTGTTCGGCCCCGCCACCCTAGGCGGGGCCGAGTCGGTCAAGCCGCCGCCGTGCCCATGTAGCGGTTCAAGATATCCGGGCGCGACTTCAGTTCGTCGCTGGTACCGTTGAACACGACGTGCCCCGTGTTCAGCATGTAAGCCCGGCTCGCCATGGACAAGACCGCATTGACGTTCTGCTCCACAACAATGACGGTACGCCCTTCTTCGGCTAGCTGCCGGCATACCCCGATGAGGTCTCGCACGATAATCGGTGCGAGGCCTTCAAACGGTTCATCGAGAAGAATCAGACGGGCATCGCGGATCATGGCACGGGCGATCGCGATCATTTGCTGCTCCCCGCCCGACAATTCGCGACCCTTGTTGGTACGGCGCTCATCAAGCCGTGGGAACGTAGCGTAGATACGTTCGAACGACATGGGGTTGGTCGCCGTCATAGCCGCAAGCTCAAGGTTCTCGTGCACCGTGATGCCGCCGATGATGCGGCGTTCCTCGGGCACGAGCTGCAAGCCCTCGCGTGCAATGAGGTGGGTGGCCATGTTGTGAATTTCCTTGCCGTTGAACGTGATCGTTCCGGACTTGGGCTGCAAGGCCCCGGCAATGGTCTTCAGCAACGTGGACTTACCCGCCCCGTTTCTTCCCAACAAGGCGACGACCTCATGCTCGTTGACGTGCATCGACACGTCGAAAAGAATGTGTGAGTCACCATAGAACGTATTCACGTTCGATACATCGAGCAGCGTCATTCGTCGTCCTCCATGCCGCCCAGATACGCATCCTGGACTGCCTTGCTATTGCGTATTTCGTCGGGCGTGCCCTCCGCGAGGTAGTTACCGTCATACAGCACCGTGATGCGATCGGCGAGTTCGAACATGGCGTCCATGTCGTGTTCCACGATAAGCACCGTACGACCCTTGCGGATGTTCTTGAGCAGGGCAACGGTTTGCACGCGCTCTTCAGGGCTCATGCCGGCCAGCGGCTCGTCGAGCAGCAGGACGTTTGCACCGGTTGCGAGAGCCAGGCCAATTTCGACCCGCCTCTTTTCACCATACGACAATTCATGAATCGGCGTATGAATGCGGTGCGAGAGTTCGACGAGGTCGAGTACCGCAGCGACCTGGTTGTTGGCTCCTTTTACCGAGTCAACTGACTTGAGCGCATCAAGCCTGAACGAACCGCGCTTTTGGCCAAGCACAGACATCAGAATGTTCTGATAAACCGTGAGCTGATCAAACAGCGTATTGACCTGATAGCTCTTGCTCATGCCCATCTGACACACCGCAGTAACGCCGATGCCGGTGATGTCTTGATTACGCAGGTGAACACGACCGTGAGTGGGCTGGATTTCCCCGGCCAACATGCGGAAGAAGGTGGACTTCCCGGCGCCGTTCGGGCCGATCAGACCGCGTAGCTCGCCTTCCTGAATCGAAATGGACACCCCTTTCACCGCTTTCAGACCGCCATAGTGCTTGGCAATGTTGTCGGCGCGCAAAATAGGCTGACCTTCCGCCAGGGGCGGCGCTTCACGCATGACCAAGGCACTGGCCGGAACCGTATTGTGCACATGGGGCTGGGCAGTATCACCCACGGCGGCAGCCATACGGCGGCTAACGCGGCGACCACGCCATGCCAGGAATTCCCCGACAATCCCGCGGCGGAACAGGGTGACAAGCACCACGAACACGATGCCGAGAATGAGGCGCCAGTAAGGGCCGACGGAGTCGACAAACTGCAGCACTTCGTACAGGTAGAGCCAGATCAATGCACCCAGCAATGGCCCGAAGAGTGTACCGGCACCGCCCATCACAGTCTGGATCACCAGTTCTGCGGAGGTGTGCAAGTTGAACGCGTCAGGCGGCATGTAGCCTTGGAACATGCCCAGCAGACCACCGGCCAAACCACCGTAGGCTGCAGCGATGACGAACACGGCGAGCTTATAGCGCTGAATGGTATGACCTACCGCCATGGCTCGTTCTGGGTTTTCGCGGATAGCGGTAAGCACCACCCCAAACGGCGAGAGCGAAATGCGGCGCGCCACCACGAAGCCCAGGAAGAACAGAACGGCAAGGAAGGAGTACATCGGCCAGCCGAAACCAACGAAGAACTGGATAAAGCCCAGATCAACCACTGCTTCGGGAATGCCCGGGATACCGTTCTCACCGCCTGTCCAGTCACGCAGAGGCCCGAACTCGAGAAAATAGATCATTTCCGCGAAGGCCAACGTACTCATGGCAAAGTAAATACCGCTACGCCGCAGCGTGAGGTAACCAATGCCCAGACCCAGTATCGACGCCCCGATAACCGACAAGAACAGTGCAATAAGCATGTTGTCGAGGATGCCGGTGGTGAGCAGGTACGCGGTGATGAAACTGCCCGTACCGTAAAACGCGGCCTGACCGAACGACAACAGACCGGTATAACCAAACAGCAGGTCAAAACCCAGGCCGAACAGACCCCAGATCAACACACGGCTGAGCAAGTCGGGCCCGGCACCGAAGAAAGGTGCGACGAAGGGTGCAACGATGAGGATCAGTGCAGCAATGAGCAGCACCCCATAACGTTGCTGCAAGGCACTGCCACGTGGGTCGGTAACATGCCCGACCGGCGGCTGACCTTGAATAACGGACTCGTTGGACTGGCTCATGCTCTACCCTCCACACCCATAAGACCTTGCGGGCGGAAAATCAGGATCAGCGCCATCGCTGCGAACAGCATGACATCTGAGTAAACCGGATTGAACAATGACGTGAGACTCAGGATCTGGCCCGCGATCAACCCCCCGAGAATGGCACCGGGGAACGAGCCCACGCCTCCGAGAACCACAACCACAAACGACTGGATCAACACACGGAAGCCCATGTCAGGAACAATCGAGACCATGGGGCCGTAAATCATTCCTGCGAACCCGGCTGCCGCCGCACCGATGCCGAATACCAACATGAAATAACGCTGCACGTTGATGCCCAACATTCGCACCATGAGCGCGTCTTCAATTCCGGAACGGATGATGAGGCCCAGGCGTGTCTTGTAAAGGACATACCAGCAGACGAAAAGAACGGACGCGGCAATCGCCATGATCTCGAGCCGGTACAACGGGTACGTAACGAAGCCGAGATTGACGACGCCTTCACCCCAAGTAGGCGTAGGAACGCGCTGACCGACACCACCGTAAATGGCACGGATGATCTCGACGAGCACGATACTGATGCCGAAAGTGACCAATATCTGATCTTCATGAGGTCGGTTATAAAACCGTTGTATGAGGCCTCGCTCTAAGATGAGCCCCACAACCATCGAGACCAGGCCCGCCCCTATCAGGCTGAGCACAAAGGAATCCGTGGCCATGAACAGTGAGAATCCCGCGTAGGCGCCGACAACGAACAAGGCGCCGTGTGCAAAATTGATCACCCCCAAAGTGCCGTAGATGATGGTTAGGCCCGTCGCGATGAGCGCGAGCAGCACCCCCAGCGCCAGGCCGTTAAAAACTTGCGACATAAATAGGCTCATGCTAGGCATGCCCGCCCCCCTTATTGCCTGATGGATCGAATGATTCAGAAGCTTGAAGCTTCTTAGTGCGGTTGTGCCGGCTCGGCCTGACGTACGCCCCCACCCATGCAGGCCCCGGGCACTGAACGCTCAGAAGCGTTTGGTGCCCGGGCGCACCTTAGTAGCGGCTTGTACGCCTATAAGGCCGAGCCCCCCTTAGTGCTTAGGCGGCCGGATCCATTTTGCAGCCGGCATAGCCGATCGGCGGCAGGGTATCAAGGCCATTTGCCACGGCAATCACGTCGACAAGGTCGTCCTTGTTCTGGATTTCCGAAGGCTTCTTGCCGCGAACAACCGCAAAGTCGGCCACGCCGTCGTGGTCTTCTGCACGGAAGTACACCTCGCCACCCATGGAGTACGGGCGCTTGTGGTTGATACCGTCTTCCAGAGCTTCAACGACAGCAGCCGGATAGAAGGTACCGGCACGCTCGATCGCGTCAGCCCAGAGCATCATGGTCATGTAGGCATTGTGCTCGGGGTCACGCGGCAGAGCGCCGTCGTACTTCTCTTTGTAAGCTTCGACGAAGTCGCGGCCGACCTCATTCTTCTGGCCTTCACTCCACCAGAACACCATCGTTCCGAACACGCCTTCCATGATTTCCGGACCCACTTCTTCCAGCATGTAGGCCGGCAGGTAAGGTACGCACATCTTCATGTTCTTCAGCACGCCGAATTCGTGTGCCTGCTTGGCGGAGTTCACCGCGTCAGCACCGTAGTCGTGGTTGATCAGGATGTCGGCACCGCTATTGGCGATGTTCAGCATCCAGGCGCTGTAGTCGGTCGCACCCAGCGGGTGAATCTGCGGGTTGTCGATCGTGGTCCAGCCTTGCTCCTCGGTGAACTGCTTCATGTAGTGGTGGATGGAGTGACCGTAGTTGTAGTCAGGCACCAAGTGAATCGCCTTCATGTTCTTGCCGTATTCCTTGGCAAGGATGGGGGCGATGGCCTTCGAAGCGGTGTAGGCGTGGTGGCACAGACGGAAGCCATAGCGACGGCAGTCTTTACCCGTGGTGTCGCTGGAGCCGCTGATGACCGGGAAGTAGAGCGTCTTGGCGCGCTCGCAGGTATTTTGCAGGGCAATGGCCACCGAGCTGCTGACGCTGCCCGAGATCATCATGGCCTTGTCTTGGCGAATGAAACGGGTAGCCGCTTGCACCGCGCTGTTGGGCTTCGTTTCGGCGTCGCCGATGACGAGCACCAGCTTCTTGCCCAGAATGCCTTCCTTGGAAAGAGGCGAAATCTTCTTCACCCGTGGATCGCCTTTGTTGATCATTTCGGCGGCAAGCTCGAAACCGCGCTTCTGGCCTGCGCCCTCGGCAGAATACGGGCCGGTAAGGTCAAGCGTCAGACCGGCAGTAACGGTATCACCTGATACACCAGCCGGATAATTGCCCAGCGGCGGATATTCCTTTTGCTGAGCCGCCCAGACATTGCTGGAAACGGTGGGGAGCATGAGCCCGCCAGCGACGCCTGCCGAGGTCTTCATAAACGTGCGACGGCTTTCGGTACCACTGTGCGTTACTTGAATCTTCTTCACTGTATGTCTCCTTGGGATACCACCCGTAGTTATCAGCCGGTTCCGCGTTTCTTAGCCGCGCAACAATGCCTTCCCAAAATTGGGAATTTGCGTGGAGTGGGGAACGGGGACCCGGCTGGATAGATGCCGCAGTCAAACAGGATGCCGACGGTATCGGCAAGGCTGCGACTGTTTCAGATTGTGTTTCAGTGCAGCCTGGTACGCAGATTAGCAAAGTCCCGGCGAGAGCAACTATCGTCAAACAGACATAATTTGGTGCGGTTCGGACTTAGGGCACCAAATCAGGGGTAAACCAGTAGCTAATTCGGCTGTTTTTCAGCGAAGGGTAAGCGGGATAGGTGACTGAAACAGCGGGATCTAGTGTGTCTAATTGAAACTTTGCGGTGGTATAGGTGGGAGGTGTGGCGGCGGCGGCGCGTTTTTGTTGGGAGTGTTGATGCATGCCGCTCGGATTCACTAGGCTTATTGGGGCATCGTACGGGGAAGAGCTCTCCACGTCGCGGCTTGCATGCCGCTCCGATTCGCCAGGCACCGGAGAGTCTTCAAGACTCTCCAGTGTCCTGGCTCATCCAAATCGCCCGGTAATGTAATCCTCGGTCTCTTTCCGTGCCGGCTTCACGAAGATCTGGTCGGTTTCGCCGTACTCCATTAGCTCGCCCAGGTACATATACGCTGTGTAGTCAGAGCAGCGTGCGGCTTGCTGCATGTTGTGGGTCACGATGACCACCGTATAGTCGGATTTCAGTTCGGCGATGAGCTCTTCGATCTTGGCAGTCGAAATGGGGTCGAGGGCCGAGCAGGGTTCGTCCAGCAACAGCACCTCGG
>CAZPYF010000021.1:0-18067 GCA_964590015.1 uncultured Burkholderiaceae bacterium | reverse complement strand
TGCAGGGCGATCAGCTCAGCAGCAAGGCATCGTCGGCCAGTTGTTCGCCACGCACACGCTCAAACATATGCAGCAGGTCTTCTACCTTCATGCCGCGACGCTGCTCGCCCGCATCATCGAGCACCACTTTGCCCTGATGCAGCATGATGGTACGTTCCCCTACATCGAGCGCCTGACGCATGCTGTGCGTGACCATCATGGTGGTTAACTGGCTTTCTTCCACGATGCGTACGGTTTGCCTCAGCACGAATTCAGCCGTGCGCGGGTCAAGTGCGGCCGTGTGCTCGTCGAGCAACAAGATGCGTGACGGCTGCAGCGACGCCATAAGCAGGCTTACTGCCTGCCGCTGGCCGCCCGAAAGCAGGCCGATACGGTCGGTCAGGCGGTTCTCAAGCCCCAAGCCTAATGTAGCCAGACGTGCGCGGAAATCGTCACGCATCGAGGCTTTCACCGCCCTGCCCAGCCCGCGGCTTGTGCCTCGGGCGTGCGCGAGCGCCATGTTCTCTTCGATAGTGAGGTCTTCGCACGTGCCGGCCATTGGGTCTTGGAACACTCGCGCCACCTGTTGTGCGCGTTCCCATACCGGCTGCCGGCTGACGTCTTGACCGTCAATGACGATACTTCCCGAATCGATGCCCGTATCGCCCGACACAGCGTTAAGGAACGTGGATTTTCCGGCCCCGTTCGAACCGATGACGGTCACGAACTGCCCCGCCGGGATATGCAACGACAGGCCGCGCAACGCGCGAGTTTCGATAGGCGTACCGACGTTGAAAGTGATATGGATGTCTTTCGCGTTCAGCATACTCAGACCTTCTTGCCCCGCAGGCGCTGTTTGATCATGGGAACGACCAGCGCAAAGGTGACCAACAATGCCGTAACCAGATTCAAGTCTTGCGCATGCAGGCCGATGAAGTCGGCATTAAGCGCAAGCGCCACGAAGAACCGGTAAAGCACGGCGCCGATGATGACGGCCAGCGTAATGACGAAGAAGCGCCTCGACGGCATGATGCTCTCGCCGATAATGACGGCGGCCAGCCCAATAACGATGGTGCCGATGCCCATGGAAATGTCGGCGCCGCCTTGAGACTGTGCAAACAAGGCCCCTGCCAGGGCACATAGCGCGTTAGAGATGGCCATGCCGACCAGCACGCGCCGGCCCGTTGCGACGCCTTGTGCCCTAGCCATTCGAGGGTTGGAGCCGGTGGCTCGCATCGCCAGGCCCGATTCGGTCGAAAAGTACCAGTCGAGTGCCAACTTTGCGATGACGAGCACGCCTACCAATAGCAGCGGCCGAAAAACGTAGTCATCGACACCTTCCGGCTGCAGCAGATTGAAGACCGTGGGTTCCATGATGAGCGGAATATTGGGCCCGCCCATGACTCGAAGATTGATTGAGTACAGCGCGATCATCATCAGGATGCTGGCCAACAGATCCATGATGCGCAGCTTCACGTTCAGCCAGCCGGTGATCATTCCGGCAACCGCACCTGCCGCCACAGCCGCCAGGGTCGCCAGGAACGGATCGGTGCCTACACTGATTAGCACGGCGGCGGTGGCGCCGCCCAATGGGAAGCTGCCGTCGACCGTAAGGTCGGGGAATCGCAGGATGCGAAAGGAGATCAGCACACCAAGAGCCACCAGGCCGAAAATCAGGCCGATCTCCAGTGCGCCCCACAATGAATATATGGACATGATGACAAAAAGACACAGGCACGGCAGCTGTGATGCGTACCGCAACAAGGGGCGAAATGAAACGGGGCGGGTTGCTTTGAGAGGTGTTTAACCTTCTACAACCCGCCCTGCTGGCGAAGCGCTTAGTTTACTCGACAACCTTGCTGGCTGACTTGATGAAGTCTTCGTTGAGCGTAACGCCCTGCTTCTCTGCCGCGCCAGGATTCACGAAAAGTTCGAGGTTGTCGCTGGTTTCGCTGGCGATGGCGCCCGGCTTTTCACCTTTGAGAATGCGAACGACCATGCGGCCTGTTTGTTTGCCTAAATCGCTATAGTTGACCCCTACAGCCGCGATGGCCCCGCGCACGACACTGTCGGTGTCGGATGCGATGAGCGGCACCTTGGCGTCAATGCCCACTTTTACCAGTGCCTCGTAGGCAGACACCACGTTGTTGTCGGTGTTGGTATAGATGGCGTCGACTTTGCCAACCAGGCTGCGGGCTGCAGCGCCCACGTCGACCGTGCGCGGAGCGGTGGCTTCCACCAGGGTCATGCCCTGTTGCGGCAGCAACTCACGCATGGCTTTCACCACCACCACAGAGTTGGCTTCGCCTGGGTTGTACACCATGCCAATACGCTTGGCGTCGGGCACTACCTTCTTAATCAGCTCGATCTGGCGCTCAAGCAAAAGTCGGTCAGATACGCCGGTGACGTTGATGCCCGACGGCTCCATAGTGGGAACCAACTGGGCGGCCACCGGGTCGGTTACCGCGGAATACACAACCGGAATGTCTTTCGTGGCCGACACGACGGCTTGAGCCGACGGTGTGGCAATAGCGACGATGACATCGGGGCGATCGCCGACAAACTTGCGTGCGATCTGCGCGGCAATGGCCGTGTTGCCCTGAGCGGTCTGATACTGCCACTTCAAGCCCTTCTCTTCCGTATAGCCGGCTTCGGCCAGCGCCTCTTTGACGCCGTCGCGCACTGCGTCAAGAGCGGGATGCTCAACGATTGACGTTACGGCAACCGACTGCGCCCACACGGGCGCGTGGGCGACAAGGCCCGTGGCAAGTAAACCGGCCACCAGGGTACGGACAGAGAGTTTCGACTTCATCATGAAGCTCCTAGGAATAAGTGTCACACGGCGAAAGGCCGAATGCGCGTAAGTGTAGGGGAGAACACTTGGGTTGTCTGCGGGGAAATCCCGGGATACCGGTCGCCCCGCAAGCCGCGTATTGCCTTGCCAGCGTTCCCTTACGTCAGCCGGGCAATCGCCGATACTGCAGCTGATGCAGGATGTCGCGTGCCCATCGCGTCGCGGGCAGGCGATAGCGCTTCTCGATGACTTGGGCTCGGTCGAGCAGATCGCCCACCGTGACTTCAGGTAGCCCGCCCTTGATGCCGATGGCCACACGGTTGCCGGCGTCGATCTCCGGCAATACCAGCAGGCTGCCGGGAAACGCATCTCGCAAGCCATCGAGGTTGGGTTCGAAGCTGGCGTGTTCGCCGAAGAGATTGACGGTGATGATTCCAGAATCGGCCAACGCATGTGCGCAGTCGCGGTAAAACTCGGGTGAGCCTCGTACCGGGCCTTGCGCTTCTGCGTCGTAAAGATCCACCATCAGCGCCGTGTAACGACCAATATTCTGCGGCCGCTTCACCCAGTCGGCGGCGTCGCAGTGGTCGATTTCGGAACGGCCGGATTGCGGCAGACGGAAATGGCTGCGACACACTGCCGTAACCATGGGGTTCCACTCGGCAGTAACGACCCGAGCTGATGTGTGGTGCAGCGTGTAGCGCAGCAGCGCTCCGGCGCCCAGCCCCAGAATACCGACTTCAGACTGAGCGTCGGGTTCGGTAAACAATAGCCAGGCCATCATCTGCTGCGTGTAGGCGAGCACCAGATCATTGGGCCGGCGCAGGCGCATGGCGCCTTGCACCCACTCCGTACCGAAATGCAGATAACGAATTCCGGAGTGCTCGGAAACGGTGGGCTCGTCGTCTTCCCATGGCGCAAAGGAAGACGACGACGCCCCCGGCGTACCCGAAAGGCTAGACACGTTCAAAAATCGCCGCAATGCCCTGCCCGCCGCCGATGCACATGGTAACGAGTGCGTAGCGGCCACCGATGCGTTCCAGCTCGTAGAGCGCCTTGGTCGTGATGATGGCGCCGGTTGCCCCGATAGGGTGGCCCAGGCTGATGCCGCTACCGTTGCGGTTCACCTTGGCTGGGTCAAAACCCAGTTCGCGCGAGACTGCGCAGGCCTGAGCGGCAAAGGCCTCATTGGCTTCGATCACATCGACCTGATCAATGGTGATGCCGGCGCGCTCGAGCGCAATGCGGGTGGCCGGCACCGGGCCGATACCCATGTAAAGCGGCTCGACACCGGCATGGGCATATGCCACAAGGCGTGCCATGGCCTTGATGCCGCGTTCGGCAGCGGCAGACGCGCTCATCAGCAACACGGCTCCGGCACCATCGTTCAGTGCCGATGCATTACCCGCCGTGACCGTGCCGTTCTCTTTCTTGAAAACGGGGCGCAAACCGGAGAAATTTTCCATGGTGGCGCCCATGCGCACGTGCTCGTCGGTGTCAAAGACCACCTCGCCCTTGCGCGTTTTCTGAACCACCGGAACGATCTGCGACTTGAAGTAGCCATTACGGATCGCGTTCTCAGCGCGTTGGTGCGAATCGAGTGCGAGCTGATCTTGGTCTTCGCGGCTCACTTCGTAACGCTCGGCCACGTTCTCGGCCGTGACACCCATGTGGATGCGGTCGAACGGGTCGGAAAGCGCACCGGTCATCATATCGACCAGTGCAGCATCACCCATGCGGGCACCCCAGCGTTGTGCCGGCGCAATGTACGGCGAGCGGCTCATGCTTTCGGCACCCGCGCCAATGGCAACCTGTGTGTCGCCGAGGCGGATCGCCTGCGCCGCGCTAATGATTGCCTGCAGACCCGAGCCGCAAAGGCGGTTGACGTTCATGGCGACAGAACCGTGGGGAATGCCGGCGTTCATCGAAGCAACGCGCGACAGATACATATCTTTGGGTTCGGTATTGATGACATGCCCGAATACCACCTGCCCCACGTCGGCCGCCGATACACCGCTGCGCTCGAGCACGGCGCGCACCACCGTGGCCCCAAGCTCGGTTGGAGGAACATCTTTGAGGGCTCCGCCGAAATCTCCGACGGCGGTACGACAAGCACCTACTACGACGACATCTTCCATGTTTGATTCTCCTGTTTTCCTGCGACTTACGCGTGTCTTCAGTGTGTAATTACTATGTAATTTATCGATCATACCGCAGCGCAGCATCGCGGCGCGCGAGCAAGGTATGATTCCACTCATGAAACTTGCTACCTGGAACGTTAACTCCTTGCGGGTGCGCCTGCCACAGGTCATCGACTGGCTGCGGCAGAATCCCGTCGACGCCCTGTGCCTGCAGGAACTCAAGCTGGCCGACGAGCATTTTCCGCTAGAGGCCTTCACCGAGATCGGCTATCACGCAGTGTGGGCTGGGCAGAAAACCTATAACGGCGTGGCGATCATTTCGAAGCAACCCGGCCAGGACACGCACCGCGGCCTGCCTGATTTCGAAGATCCACAGCAACGCATCATCGCCACCACCTTGCCCTCGCCTGCAGGCGGCGTGCGGGTCGTGAGCGCCTACTGCCCGAACGGCCAGGCCGTGGGCAGCGACAAATATGAGTACAAACTGCGCTGGTTCGTGGCATTGCGAAACTGGCTGGAAGCCGAGCTGGCCGCCCATCCACGCCTCGCGGTACTGGGGGACTACAACGTCGCGCCCGCCGATGAAGATGTGCACGACCCGGCAAAGTGGGAAGGCGACGTACTTGTTTCGGAACCCGAGCGCCAGGCGTTTCAAGCGGTACTTGATCTTGGTTTCACCGACGCCTTTCGCCTCTTTCCGCAGGCTGAGAAGTCGTTTTCGTGGTGGGATTACCGGCGCTTCGCCTATCGCCGCAATGCTGGGCTGCGCATCGACCATATTCTGTTGTCAGAAGCACTACGCCCTCTGTGCACCGCCTGCGAAATCGACAAAGCGCCGCGCGCGCTCGAGCAGCCGTCCGATCACACACCGGTCGTCGCAACATTGAACCTCACATAAAGCTTCCATCATGCAGATTGAAAGCCATGCCGTTCGCCAGTTCGATCAAGGACTCGTCCTTGATGTCATCGCGCACGACTTGTCGTTATGCGCGTATGTTGCCATTGCTCCACCCGACCCTCAGGCGGTCACCGCCTTCGTGCCCCCTGAACAATTTGAGTCGGGCGGCAACTTGCATGTAGCCGCCGTTGAGTCGCCCGACGAGGCGGCCCAAATTGTGGATGACGTGCTGTTCAATATGGACGCCGACGATGCGGTGGCCTTCCTGTGCGCCGACACGCCGGCGTGGCACGCCACGCTGGAATCACTTGGATACACCGACGAACCAAGTCCGTTAGAATGAATGCTTTGCCCCGACCAAACATGTCGCAACACTCAGGCAACGTCTTCATGGTAGTGGCGCCCAGCGGCGCCGGTAAATCCAGTCTCGTAAACGCGCTCTTGCAGGAAGAGCCCACTATGATGCTGTCGATCTCCTGCACCACGCGCAAGCCGCGCCCGGGCGAGGAACAAAACAAACACTACCGCTTTGTCAGCGTGGAAGAGTTCGAAGCGCTGCGCGATGCCGGCGCCATGCTCGAATGGGCGGAAGTTCACGGCAATTACTATGGCACACCGCGCGACCGCATCGATGAAGCCCTGCACGCCGGGCGCGACGTTCTGCTCGAAATCGACTGGCAAGGTGCACGTCAGGTTCGTCAATATTTGCCGAATGCCATTGGCGTATTCATACTTCCCCCTTCCATCGAGGCGCTCGAAGCCCGGCTGAAGAAGCGGGGGCAAGACGACGACCATGTCATTTCGCGCCGTCTGCTTGCCGCAGGCAGCGAGATGTCGCATGTTTCAGAATGCCAATATGTTATTATTAATCAAGAATTTAGCGTCGCCGTTCAAGAGCTCTGCCACATCGTGAAGGCCGCCCGGCTGCACTATGGTTCGCAAGCGGTACGGCACGCCGATCTGTTCTCTCAGCTGGGTATCAGCAAAACCAGCATCTGACCCAATCACTGCAAAAAAAAAGGAACACACATGGCTCGCATCACCGTCGAAGATTGCCTCGAAAGAATTCCCAACCGTTTTGCGCTCACGCTTGCGGCCACGTACCGCGCCCGCGAGTTGGCACAAGGCCATGAATCGCGCATCGAGAGCCGCAACAAGCCCACCGTTACCGCACTACGCGAGATTGCCCAAGGCGTCACAGGCGTCGAGATGCTGCGCAAGGTACCGACCTAAGCCGTAGCGGGGCGGCACTATGGCGTTCACCACTCTGCGCGGCGCATCTTCCGGGTTGCTTGCCGTACTCAAGAAAGGCCCTCGGTTACGACGGCGGAACCGCCTTGCGCAGCCGGGCCCCGAGGTGGCGGCTCCTGCGGCCAATACCATTGCATCGCTCGCCCCACTCACAGAAGTCATCAAGCACTATATCGAGCCTAAAGATATAGAGCGTGTAAAGGAAGCTTACCGGTTTGCCGACCAGGCTCACCTGGGTCAGTTTCGTGCCAGTGGCGAACCGTACATTTCGCACCCGATTGCGGTTACCGAGATCTGCGCCGGATGGAAGCTCGATGCCGAATCGTTGATGGCGGCCCTGCTGCACGACGTCATCGAAGACCAGGGCGTAGTGAAGCAGGAACTGGCCGAACGATTCGGCGCTGATGTCGCCGAAATCGTCGATGGCTTGTCGAAGCTGCACCGGCTCGAGTTCGCCTCAAAGGCCGAACAGCAGGCCGAAAGCTTCCGCAAAATGTTGCTGGCCATGGCGCGCGACGTTCGCGTCATTCTGATCAAACTGGCCGATCGCTTGCACAACATGCGCACGCTCGGGGCGGTGGTTCCCGAAAAGCGTCGCCGCATCGCGCGTGAAACCCTTGAAATCTACACCCCCATTGCGCACCGGCTGGGGCTGAACGCGCTGTTTCGCGAACTGCAAGACCTCTGCTTCCAGGCTATACACCCGAACCGCTACCGGGTGCTGCACAAAGCCATGCTTGCAGCACGCGGCAACCGCCGCGAAGTATTGGGCAAGATCAACGATTCTGTAGCCGCTGCCTTGCCCGCAGCGGGCATTGAAGCCGAAATCACCGGTCGCGAAAAATCTCTGTATAGCATCTACAAAAAGATGCACGAGCAGAAAAAGTCGTTCTCCGACGTGCTCGACATCTACGGTTTCCGCATCATTGTGCACACGCTGCCCGAATGCTATCTGGCGTTGGGTACTCTGCACCAACTGTATCGGCCGGTGCCTGGTAAGTTCAAAGACTATATTGCCATTCCGAAGCTCAATGGCTACCAGTCGCTGCACACGACGCTCATCGGCCCCTACGGAACACCGGTCGAATTCCAGTTCCGTACGCACGATATGGATCACGTGGCCGAAGAAGGTGTCGCGTCACATTGGCTTTACAAAGATGCCAACGTTTCGCTTAACGACCTGCAGAAGCGCACGCACCAATGGCTGCAATCGCTACTCGACATCCAGAGCCAGACGGGTGATTCGGGCGAGTTCCTCGAACATGTGAAGGTCGACCTCTTCCCCGACGCGGTCTATGTCTTTACGCCGCGTGGAAAAATCATCTCGCTGCCGCGCGGGGCCACACCGGTCGACTTCGCCTATGCCATCCACACCGATATCGGCAATCAGGCGGTGGCTGCACGCATCAACGGCGAGTTCGGCCCGCTACGCAGCGAGCTGAAAAGCGGTGACACGGTCGACATTGTTACGTCGAGCGCTTCGCGGCCCAGCGCGCAATGGCTCAACTACGTGCGTACCGGCCGGGCACGCTCCGAGATTCGTCACTATCTACGCACGGTCAAGTACGAAGAATCCGTGGCGTTTGGCCGGCGCTTGCTGCAACAGGCCTTCAACCAGATCAACCTGCCCTACCCGGCCGACGACGATCCCGAATGGGAAAAATTGGCCAAAGGTTCGGGCGCGCAATCGCGCCACGAAATTTTGGCCGACATCGGGCTTGGAAAGCGCCTTGCTGCCGTGGTGGCGCGTCGCTTCGCGCCCGAAAACACCTTGCTGGCCACCACTGCGGCCGTCTTCGACGAAATTTCCAGTACGGCCGCCGCGCCCATCCTCATTCACGGTAACGAAGGCCAGGCTGTTCAGCTGGCCCCCTGTTGCGGCCCGCTACCGGGCGATGAAATCATTGGCGGTATCCGGCTTGGCCACGGCCTTGTCGTGCACATGGCCGAATGCTCGGTGGCGCAGCGCCAGCGGGCGCGTGAACCCGAGCGATGGCTGCCGGTGGCCTGGGACACCAAAACAGCGCGCCATCTCACCACGCGCCTTGACGTCACTGTGCTGAACGAACGTGGGGTGTTGGGGCGCCTGGCCGCTGAAGTGACCGACGCCGACTCGAATATCCTGCATCTCACCATGCAAGACGACCCCGGCTCCACGACCGTGCTGCATCTCACGCTACAGGTCGACAGCCGTAATCACCTCGCTCAGGTCATTCGCTCGATTCGCCACGTGCCTCAGGTAAAGAAGATCGTGCGCGTGAAGGGCTGACCCTTAATCGTTAAGGAAGATTTTGGGGTCGACACGATTGCCGTTCAGGCTCACATTCCAGTGCAGGTGGGGCCCCGTGGCGCGACCGGTAGCGCCCACTTTGCCGAGCTCATCGCCACGCGTCACTTCCTGGCCCTTCTTCACCGTGATGGCGTCGAGATGGCAATACATGGTGATGAATCCCTGCCCATGGTCGACAAACACCGTACGGCCATTGAAGAAATAATCGCCCACAATCGTCACGACACCGTCGGCCGGCGCCTTCACCGAGGTGCCCCGTGGCACGGCGAAGTCGAGCCCGGAATGCGCATTACGTTCTTGGCCGTTGAAAAATCGGCGTAGACCGAAGGGGCTTGATAACGGCCCATTCACGGGCGCATCCAACAACACATTGCTGGGTCCAACCGGGCGGAAGCGCGCATAAGCCTCAACCTGCTCGGCGTGCTCGCGCTCATAGCGCTTCAGTTGTTCTGGGTCGGGCGTGACATGCTTCTGATTTTTCAGCTTGATATGTTGTGCGGCATATTCCTTGGAACCGACCTCGAAGCCGATTTCCTGTTTGCCACCGTCGCCAGTCACTTGAATCGCCCTTCGGCCGGGTTGCGTTTTGAGGTCGATGCCCACCACCGCCACCCACTCGTCGTTGCTGTCTTTCACCACCATGGTGGGCGAGCCGTTATAACGCACCTCGGGTTTGTGGGCCGTTATACCGAGCGACACCACGGCGACACCCCCAGGTACAGCGTGATGCAACGTGCGTGCGATATAGCCGCGATCCGAAGCCACACCCACCGATGCGGCGGTGAGGCCCCATGCCAGCATCAGCACGGCGGCACAACGGCGCGCCGCGGCTGCCACAGTCGCCACGCCCGCCACGCCCGCCACGCCCGCCACGCTCGCCACGTTCGCCACACTCGGCACGCTCGCGACGGCTGCCCAGTGCCCGCGCAGCGTGGCCGGCTGCGCCGTGATCAGAGCCTCGCTCTCGACCCCAATCGGTGCAGTGACACCCTCTGCATGCCCCTTCTGCTGCAAAACCCCGCTCATACCGATAATCCCAGTTATGCAAATGGAGAGTTTACCTGTGAGGCTGCAGCGGTTTAACCCTCATGGATTTCCCTGAAGCGCCCCCACTAGCCATTGATTGCGCCGAATCGGCCTCTACAATCAGTGGCCAGCACGATGCCGCTCCGTAATAAGAACTTCAGACCACAAAGGATTCAGCATGAAACGAGCCCTCCTTATTTCGGCCCTATCGGCCGCCGCCATGTCGATACCGGTTCACGCCGAGCCGGCCAAATGGGATCTGCCTACCGCATACCCCGCCTCGAACCTGCATACCGAAAACTTGCAGCAGTTCGTGAAAGAGGTCAAAGAGCTCTCGGGCGGCGACTTCGACATCACGCTGCATATCAACGCGTCGCTCTTCAAGGCGCCCGAAATCAAACGCGCGGTACAGTCGAATCAGGCCCAGGCTGGCGAGATTCTGCTCACCAACTTCGCCAATGAAGACCCCATCTACGCGCTAGATGGCCTGCCCTTCCTAGCCACCGGCTACGATGCGGCGTGGAAACTTTATCAGGCGCAAAAGCCAGTACTCAGCAAGAAGCTCGAATCCCAAGGCATGATGCTCCTCTTTGCCGTGGCCTGGCCGCCGCAGGGTATCTATGCGAACAACGAAATCAACAGTGTTGACGATCTGAAAGGCTTGAAGTGGCGCGCGTACAGCCCCGTTACGGCTCGCATCGCCGAACTCGTCGGCGCGCAACCCGTCACCATCCAGCAGGCCGAGCTTGCGCAAGCCATGGCTACCGGGGTTGTTAATGCCTTCATGACTTCCGGCTCCACCGGCTGGGACACCAAGGTGTACGAGTACATGAAGCGGTTCTACGATACGCAGGCCTGGCTGCCCAAGAATGCCATTCTGGTCAACAAGAAGGCCTTCGACGCGCTCGACAAAGAGTGTCAAGATGCGCTGCTCAAGGCTGCCGAAGCCGCCGAGAAGCGCGGCTGGGAGCTCTCGCAAGAGAAAACTCAGTGGTACCTCGATAACCTCGGCAAAAACGGTATGGAAATCGTGAAACCCTCGCCGGCCCTGATGGATGGCCTGAGCAAGGTGGGCGAAACCATGCTCGCCGAATGGCTCGAAAAAGCCGGTGAAGACGGCAAGACAGTCATCGACGCGTACCGGGCTCAATAAACGATGCGACGTGCGTTGGATGCGTTGTACACGGCGGCGGGGATACTCGCCGCCGTCTTCATGGTGGGTGTTCTGCTCTGCATCAGCCTAGCCATCGCCACTCGGCAGATGGCGCTCCATATTCCTGGGCTCGACGCGTATGCCGGCTATTGCATGGCTGCAGCCGGCTTTTTGGCATTGGCCCACACCTTCAAGAAAGGCGAGCACATCCGGGTCACGCTGCTGCTTTCCTCGCTAACCGAAAAGGGGCGCAATCGCCTCGATACCTTCGCCCTGGCGGCCGGCACCGTGATTGCGGGAAATCTTGCATGGTTCAGTTGCAAGCTGGTGCTCGACTCCCACACCTTCAATGACATATCCACGGGTGAAGACGCCACCGCTCTGTGGATTCCGCAACTGTTCATGGCAGCGGGCACGGTGATCTTTTTTATTGCCTTGCTTGATGAAACCATTAGCCGCGCGCGGGGCATCTCTTCCGTTTCCTCTCAGGATACCGTGCGGTATGAATGAAGTTCTAGTCATCACGATGCTGGTCATCTCCATCGTCGGTTTCCTGGCCTGTGGCGTGTGGGTGGGGCTGACCCTTGCTGGAGCGGCGTGGCTGGGCATGGAGCTTTTCACGCCTCGATCGGCCGGCGACGCCATGGCCATCACTATTTGGGGCGCGGCCTCGAGCTGGACCCTTACTGCACTACCTCTGTTTCTGTGGATGGGTGAGATCCTCTTCCGCACCCGCCTGTCGCAAGACCTGTTCAGCGGCCTGGCCCCGTGGCTGAACCGGATTCCTGGCCGTCTGCTGCACACCAACGTTATTGGTTGTGCCATCTTTGCCGCCGTCTCGGGTTCCTCAGCGGCTACCGTCGCCACAATCGGAAAAATGACCATTCCTGAGTTGGGGCGTCGCGGTTACCCGCAAGATAAAGTATTGGGCACCTTGGCAGGCGCCGGCACACTCGGGCTCATGATTCCGCCTTCGATCATCATGATTGTTTACGGGGTGGCCGCCGACGTTTCGATCTCACGCCTGTTCATCGCCGGCGTATTCCCCGGCATTATGGTCGCCGTGCTTTTTATGGGTTATATCGCCGTTTGGGCGATGTTGAACCCCACACAAATACCGGCGTCCGACGAGGGCATGCCGTTCGCCGAGAAGCTCAAGGCATCGGGCAGCCTCATTCCGGTGGTGGGGCTCATCGGCGCCGTGCTGGGCGCTATTTATACGGGTTTCGCTACCGCCACCGAAGCCGCAGCCATCGGTGTCATCGGCGCGCTAGTGCTTTCATTGCTGCAGGGTTCGCTCAACTGGCAGTCGTTCAGCCAATCCCTCATGGGGGCTACGCGCCTCTACTGCATGATCGCGCTAATTCTGGCGGGGGCACAGTTCCTGACACTCTCGATGGGCTATATCGGGCTGCCTCGTGCACTTGCGGAATGGATCGGCTCATTGGGCCTTTCGCAGTTCGGGCTCATCCTGGCGCTCATGGTGTTCTTTATTATTCTGGGTTGCCTGCTCGACGGCATCTCGATCGTCGTGCTTACCATGGGGGTGCTCCTCCCGACGGTGCAGGCTGCGGGCATCGACCTTATCTGGTTCGGCATCTTCCTGGTATTGGTGATCGAGATGGCGCAGATCACGCCGCCGGTAGGGTTCAACTTATTCGTGCTTTCCGGCATGACGGGCAAAGAGCTGCCTTACTTGGCCCGGATAACAATGCCCATGTTCCTGCTCATGGTCGCCGCGGTGTTGCTGCTGTACCTTATTCCTGAACTGGCCACCTGGCTGCCTGGGCAGATGCGGGCACGCGGATTCTAGGCGGCCACCGGGTCTACCAGCCGGCCGCCGGCAAGCCGCAGTTCACGATTACAGCGCGCGGCCAACGTAGGGTCATGCGTGACCAGCACCAATGAGGTGCCCAATTCATTGTGCAGCCCGAACATGAGGTCGGTTACCAGACGGCCGTTCTGTTCGTCGAGGCTACCGGTGGGTTCGTCGGCAAACAGCACGGCCGGCTTCTGTACGAAGGCGCGTGCCAACGACACCCTTTGCTGCTCGCCGCCCGACAACGTGCGCGGATAATGGTGCAAGCGCTCTTTCAACCCCACACGTTCAAGCATGGCGCGTGCGGCCTCTTGTGCCGACTCGCCCCGTAGCTCAAGCGGCAACATCACATTCTCAAGTGCGGTGAGATTGGGCAAGAGATGAAACGCCTGGAACACGAACCCAACGTACTGCGCACGCAACCGGGCGCGGGCTTCTTCGTCGAGGGTAAAGAGGTCGTTGCCCAGTAGTTTGACGGAACCCGATGTAGGCACATCAAGCCCCGCCATCAAACCCAGCAACGTACTTTTTCCTGAGCCGGAGCTGCCGGTGATGGCTACGGCTTCGCCGTTCTCTACCGAGAAAGTCACCATGCTTAAAATGTCGAGAACACCGGAACTGTCTGTGACACGCTGGCAGAGGTTGACCACTTCAATACTGGGAGTTGATTGCATGCGTTGGGGAAAATCCGTTGCCTTGTTGCTGGGATGTGCATTGCTGATGTGGCTGCGTGCCGGACACGGCGCCGATACGCCAGGCCTGAAAGACCTGACAGCGCCTGACCAGCAGGCCGCACAGCATATTTTGGTACTGGGCGACAGCCTGTCGGCGGAGTATGGGCTACCCCGGGGAACCGGCTGGGTCACGCACATTGAGCGCCGGCTGGCAACTCGCGACCAAGCATACCAGATACGAAACGCCAGCATTAGCGGCGATACCACCATCGGCGGCTTGCAACGGCTGCCTCAACTCCTAAAGGAGTTCGGCCCAGATCTAGTGATTATTCAGTTAGGCGCCAACGACGGCCTTCGCGGCCTGCCGGTCAGTGAAATGCAGGCCAACCTGGGAAAAATGATCGAACTGAGCCGCGCAGAAGGCGCCGAAGTGCTGCTGGTCGGGCAGCATGTGCCGCCGAACTACGGGCCACGCTATGCCCGCGAATTTCACGACGCCTACGGCGCGCTAGCTAACGAGATGGGCGTTGCGTTGGTGCCGTTCATGCTGGAAGGCATTGCCACCGACGCCGAGATGTTTCTTCCTGACGGGCTGCATCCCACCGAAGCGGCTCAGGCACACATCGCCGATACGATTTGGCCGTACCTGGAGCCGCTACTGAAATGACGCCATCAGTTGGTGGCTTCGCCCGAAAGAGCCTCTTCGACGTCAGGCGTTCGCTGCACGCCGGCCTGGGCTCGCATCTCTTGCAGCACTGCGCGCTCTTCCGCCCTGCCCCATGAGCGTGCAAGCTCGGCGGTGAGCCCGGCAACTAAAGGCGCTTCGGTATCGCCCGGCTCAACCGACTCAAGTCGCGCAACCACATAACCCTGCGGCCCCAGCACGCCGGTATAGGCAGGCGTTGATTCCGCATCGAGCTCATAGATGGCATCAAGCACCACATCGGGTACGCCCTGGCTCTCAAGACGCGTGATGGTCAGTGGCGTACCAAAGCTCTCGGGAAGCTCAGCCTGCGCACCGCCGTCGCGCAAGACCGCCATGGCCTTCTCACCGGCCGCGGCGGCCGCCTCAAGGGCACGTTCAGATACCAGGCGCGACTCGACGCGACCCCGAACCTGCTCGAGGGGAGGTACATGAGCGGGCTGGAAGTCTTCGACCCGAACAACCGCAAGGGTGTCAGGCGAGATTTCGATAACGCCCGAATTCACCTTCTCTTGCAACAAGGAAGGCGTAAATAATGTGCTGCGCACACGCGGGTCTTCGAAGATGGCAGCATCAGCGCTAGCCGCTGCCGCTTGGTCGCCGGCATCTTCCACACCCAACAGCGCGTCGCGGGTCACACCGGTTACCGTACGAAGCTCGAGCCCCAGTTCCTGTGCAGCCGGCTCAAGGCTGGCAGGATTGTCGTAGACCAGATCGGTGAGGCGGGTAGCCAGATCGGCAAAGCGTTCTGACGCCAGCTGGCGCCGTACTTCGGCCTCGACTTTCTCGCGCGCCTCGGCGAAGGTTTCGCCCTTTTCGGCTTCAACCTGATTGGCCATGAAGATATGGAAACCGGCCGGCCCTTCCACGACACCCGAGATACCACCTTCAGGCAACGCAAATACGGCCTCCTCGAGGGCCTGCGGCCAACTACCGGGCGTGACCCAGCCCAGCTGCCCGCCTTCGCGCGCCGTACCGACGTCTTGCGATTCTTCACGTGCGATATCGGCAAAGCTGGCCGGATCGGCCTTTACCCGTTCCGCAATGGCTTCGGCGTTGGCCCGAGCAGCTTCGCGATCGCCCGATGCACTAATCTGGATGTGGCTGACGTTGACGCGGGGAGGTGTGACGTAGCGGGCTTTGTTCTGCTCGTAGTAGGCCTGCAAATCGGCCTCGGGAATCTCGCCCACGGCGTTCATGGCGACGTCTTCGTTCAGCACCACATACTGCACGGCCACTTGGTCGGGCACCGTGAGGCTGCCCGTGTTCTTTTCGTACCAGGATTGGATATCGGCGTCGCCCACTTCGATGTCTTTTTCGTAATCAGACGCGGGGTAGACCTGCAAGCGAACGGTACGCGCTTCGGTGAGTGCAGCGGAAATCCGGTCGAGCACGGGTTGCGGCAATGACGCACTACGGCCCACGGGGCCCAGCACGCGTTGCAGCGCGAGCTCGCCGCGTTGACCCTGTTCGAAGTCGCGCGTGCTCAGCCCTGCTGAATCAAGCAGCTGGTTATAACGATCTGCCGAGAAACGGCCTTCGTCTTGAAATTCAGGCATGTCGGCAATGGCGTTACGCAGCACCGTGTCGGACACGCTCAGGCGCATGCGGCTTGCCGCCTCGACGGTGACATGTCGGTCAACCAGAGACTCAAGCAACATTTCACGCGCGGCGCGCGTGTTAAGCACCTCGGGGTCGAAACGACCCATGCTGCTGCGCTGCATCTGCTCGAGCTGGTTGCGCCGGGCGAGTTCGAATTCCTGCAGAGTGACTGCGGAATCCCCCACCTTGACCAAGTCTTTGTCGCCGGACACGTAATTCGTGTAGCCGCTGACGCCGATGAGGACGAACGAGGGAAGAATGAGCACCAGCAGCACAAGCTGCATGAGGCGCTGGTGCGTGCGAATGAAGTCGAACATTAATCACCTGGTCCAAATTTTAACTTTGCGGGAGTTTAACACCAGCTGAATCCCTGCCGCTGGGTTCGTCTGGGCGATAGAATGCACTAGAGCCGCAATTTACTTGCGGCGCACCGGAGCCTCTACCATGACTCTTGCCCACGCCGCGTGGCCTTATCCGCGCTGGATCGCCCACCGCGGTGCCGGCCGCCACGCGCCCGAGAATACGCTTGCGGCCTTTCGCAAGGGCGCCGCTTGCGGCTTCTTGATGATGGAGTATGACGTCAAACTTTCGGCCGACGACGTTCCGATACTGCTTCATGACGATACGCTCGAACGTACATCAACCGGTACCGGCCGCGCTGCCGACCATCGTTATGCCGATTTAGTACAGTTCGATTTCGGCAGCTGGCATTCGCCCGGTTATGCCGGCGAACCGATTGCGACACTCTACAGTATCGCGGCCTACACCCAGGCTGCCGGCCTGTGCAGCAATATCGAAATCAAGCCCACAACCGGTATGGAAGACCACACGGGGGCACGCATCGCGCAGCTCGCTCAGCGCCTTTGGGCCCATGCCGAAACGCCCCCTCTTCTATCGTCGTTCTCTGAGCCGGCGCTTGCCGCGGCAGCCGAGGCGGCCCCCGAACTGCCACGTGCCCTGCTGATCGAAGCAGAGCTTCCGCAAGACTGGCGCGAACGAGTGAAGCGGTTGGGATGCAGCACGCTCAACCTGAACTACAAGTATGTCACGCAAGCCATTGTGAAAGAGGCGCGCAGCGCCGGCCTGAACGTGGCGGTATGGACCGTAAACGATGTCGGCCTGGCGAGCGCACTCCTGGAATGGGGCTGTAACGCCATCATTACCGACGAAGTCGAAACCTTGGCCGCCGGCCGCATCTAGAAGAAGAGACTCAGTGTTCAGCTACCGACACGGCTTTCACGCCGGCAACCATGCCGATGTGCTCAAGCATGCCATCCTGGTTCATATTCTCGACCACTTCAATCACAAGGAAACGCCGTACTGGGTGATCGACACGCACGCCGGCGCAGGCATTTACGACCTTTCAGACGAATGGTCGCAGAAGAATGCAGAATTTGCCGACGGAGTCGGCCGCCTCGAAGGACGGGACGACGCGCCGGAACTGGTTGCGCGCTATCGAGAAGCCATCGCGCAATTCAATCCCGCCGATAAGTTGCTGCGCTACCCGGGCTCACCGTGGCTTGCGCTGCACGCCATGCGCGAGCAAGACCGCCTGCGCATGTTTGAAATGCACCCTAGCGAAATCGAAGTACTGGAGCGTAATCTTACGGGGCTCGGAAGAGGCCGGACGCGCCAGGTGGGCATCGTGCAGGCCGACGGGTTCGAAGGCATCAAAGCCCTGCTGCCGCCGCCGTCGCGACGCGGCCTGGTGCTGATTGATCCGTCATATGAAGACAA
>CAZPYF010000020.1:4289-18410 GCA_964590015.1 uncultured Burkholderiaceae bacterium | reverse complement strand
CTAAAAACGGCAGGTTTTCGCCGTCGTCTTCGTTCTCCAGAATGATCTTTGCGGTAAGACGTACGTGCTCCGAAAGCAATGCCACCGCGCGCGCGCTATCGCGGGCGATGGCCGCTTCAGCGATGTCGTGATGCTCGGTGTCGAGGTGTGGGCGATCAAGGTGTATGGACAGCACACGGTAGCGTTCGGAATGAATGAACAACAGCTCGCGAATCCGCATGAGCCAGGGGCTGTCACAGGCCTCCACCAACGTGCCGTGAAAACGTACATGCGTGCTGATCCAGGCCGGATTGAATTCATCATCCAGATGCACGGGTGTACGCGTGAGCTCGTGAAGGCTGGCCAGAACGCGCCCTTCCCACGCCAGGCCGCCGTTCTTGATCGACCGCTCCAGACACTCGCCCTCAATTGCCACTCTACGCTCGGTGAGATCGAGCAAGTCGGCGCGCGACACGGACGCCACACGGAATCCCCGCTGCGGCTCCGTTACGACGAATCCATCCGAACTCAGACGTGCCAATGCTTCGCGAACCGCGCTGAGGCTAACCCCTCGGGCCTTGGCCAGCGAAGCGATGTTCAACTTGGTTGCAGGCTTCAAACGGTAAGCCAGTATGTCGTCTCGGAGCGAGAAGTACACGCTTTCCGTGAGGCTCTTACCAGTACTCGACAATTACCCACCCCATGTATGTGTCCTTGATAACAATAGCGTACGCCGCGATTTCCGAGCAAGCTCGGCGGTGAGTGCACAAGGCGATACACCTGCCTCTTGACAGACCATCGGAAAAAATCGATTATTCGTCTGTGATCGATTTTATCACTTCGATGCCATCAGATTTCGAAAAAGAAGCAGGCATCGGATTCGGCGTAAGACCGACCGCCCCACGGGGTACAGGAGACAGGATGAGAGCAGCGATCATTGGCGCGGGTTCACTGGGCACCATCATCGGCGCATTAATGACCGACGGCGGTCGCGAGGTCGATCTCGTCGACACGAACCTGGAGCACGTTGCCGCGTTGAACGAGACCGGCGCACGGATCACCGGCGAAATGCAGCGGGTTGTGCCGGTGCGCGCGCTGACTCCCTCCCAGATGGCAGGCCAATACGACTTGGTTTTTCTTCTCAACAAGCAGACCGCCAACGATGTTGTGCTGCCACACTTGCTGAGTTTTCTTCATGACGCCAGCATCGTCTGCACATTGCAGAACGGCATTCCTGAGCCGCGTGTCGCCTCGTATGTCAACACCAAACGCACCATTGGGGGCGCCGTGGGGTTCGGCGCGACTTGGATCGCCCCTGGGGTGTCGCAACTAACGACCCGCGAGGAAGCGGTTAAGAAATTCGCGTTCGAGATCGGCGAAATCGACGGGCAGATACGGCCACGACTGGCCGAAGTGCAAGCGTTCCTCTCATGCGTAGGCACCACCGAGATCCTCCCTGATCTTATGGCTATCAGGTGGTCGAAGGTGTTGATGAACGCCACGTTCAGCGGCATGTCTGCCGCACTGGGCTGCACCTTCGGCGAAGTGATGGACGACCCGCGCGCGCTGCATTGCGTGGCTTACCTGGCAGACGAAACAGTACGTGCGGCGCATGCCGCCGGACACCGCATGGCGCCGATGCAAGGCGAGGACTTCGAGCAGTTCCGCCTGACGCCCGAATCGGGTGTGCCGGCAAAGCTCCCGCTTATCGAGCGCATCTGGAGCCAACACAGACAGTTGCGCGCCAGCATGCTTCAAGACCTCGAAAAGCGCCGCGACACCGAGATCAACTTTATCAACGGTGTCGTAAGAGACACGGGTCGCGAATTCAATATCCCCACCCCCTTCAACGATCGCGTCATCGAACTGGTGCTCGAAGCGCAAAGCCGGCGTGACGTTCCCACCTTTTCAAACATCGCCCGTTTCGACGATCTGCTCGCCGCCCGCGCCGGTCAAGCTCAACAAGCCTAGGAACCCTTGCAATGGCACCAAAGTCCCCATCCAAAGTCATCATCACGTGCGCCGTTACGGGTGCCGTGCATACCCCGTCGATGTCGGAATACCTGCCGCTCACGCCCGATCAGATTGTTCAGAATGCCGTGAACGCGGCTCATGCCGGCGCCGCCATTGTGCATCTGCATGCGCGCGATCCCAGCGATGGCCGACCCACCGCCGACCCGGCGATTTTCGACAAGATCGTGCCACGCATCCGCGAGCAAACCGATGCAGTGCTGAATATCACGAGCGGTGGCAGCACCCGTATGACGCTGGAAGAGCGGTTGGCCTACCCGTTGAAGCTCAAGCCGGAAATGTGCTCGCTCAACATGGGCTCAATGAATTTCTCGATTCACCCGGCCGCGCAAAAGATCACGAACTGGAAGCACGACTGGGAGAAGCCTTATATCGAAGGGATGGAAGACCTCATCTTCCGCAATACCTTCAAGGACATCAAACATATTCTCAAAGTGCTCGGCGAAGACTGCGGAACGCGCTTTGAATTCGAATGCTATGACTTGGGCCACCTCTATAACCTGGCGCACTTCGTTGATGCCGGGCTGATCAAGGGGCCGCTGTTCATTCAGATGATTTTTGGGATTCTGGGCGGCATGGGCCCCGACCCCGAGAACCTCGCCTTGCTGCGCACCACCGCCGACCGATTGTTTGGCCGGGATAGCTACCGGTTTTCGGTACTGGGCGCGGGGCGCCATCAGATGCCGCTCGTAACGATGGGCGCGATTATGGGCGGCCACGTGCGCGTGGGCCTGGAAGACAGCCTTTACCTGGAATCGGGCAAGCTCGCCACGTCGTGCGCCGACCAAGTCAGCAAGATCAAACGCATTCTCGGCGAACTCTCGCTCGAAACCGCAACACCCGATGAAGCTCGCACAATGCTCGACCTGAAAGGCAGCGCCAATATCTCGCTGTGAGGCTGCGGCGAAACGGGAAAAGAATATGAATAACGATGCGTTGGAGACATGATGGAGTTCTTCCTGATCTCACTTCTGAACAGCCTGAGTTATGGCCTGCTGCTGTTCATGCTCTCTTCGGGGTTGACGCTCATTTTCAGCATGATGGGCGTTCTGAACTTTGCCCACGCCAGCTTCTATATGTTGGGCGCCTACTTTGCGTACACCATCAGCGGCATAGCCGGATACTGGGTGGCGTTTATTCTCGCTCCGTTGCTGATCGGTGTGGCGGGTGTTCTGGTTGAACGCTTCGGGCTGCGCGCCGTACACAAGTATGGCCACGTGGCAGAACTGCTCTACACCTTTGGCCTGTCGTATCTCATTCTGGAAGGCGTGCAGCTGATATGGGGCCGCTCGGCCGTGCCCTACGGTATTCCGGAAGCGCTGCAGGGTTCATTGTTCACGCTCTACACGACGACATTTCCCAAGTACCAGGCGTTCATGATGCTGATCGCCATATTGACCCTGCTGGCGCTGTACCTCGTACTGACCCGCACCCGCATCGGGCTCATCATCCAAGCCTCGCTCACTCATCCTGAAATGGTTGAATCGCTGGGCCACAACGTGCCGCGCGTGTTCATGCTGGTTTTCGGCGGGGGCTGCGCACTGGCCGGCCTCGCAGGTGTGATCGGCGGCAATTCCCTGGTGACTGAACCAGGTATGGCCGAAACACTGGGCACCATCATTTTCGTCGTGGTGGTCGCGGGCGGCATGGGCTCGCTGATGGGGGCGCTGTTGGCTTCGCTGCTGATCGGCGTGATTCAGACGTTCTCTATCGCCATCGACATCTCGCCGTTGGATGTGCTCGCGGCCGCCGGCATGAACGTGGGCCCCGACATGATCGGCCACGCGGTGCTGGCCGTGAGCCTGTCTGATGTTGCGCCCATGCTGCCCTACGCGCTTCTGGTGCTGATTCTGATATTCCGCCCGCGTGGGCTTCTCGGCAAGCGGGAGAACTAAAAAATGACCACACATTCATTAACAGCGAGCCGGGTCGGGGGGCAGACGACCAGTCGTATGGCCATGATCTGGTTGGGCTTCGCAGTGGTGCTCCTGCTTGCTCCCCACGTCTTCACCTCCTCGCTGGCGCACTCTCATCTCACGCAGATGGGTACGGGCATTGTTCTGGCGTTGTCGTACAACATTCTGCTAGGCCAGACCGGCATGCTTTCGTTCGGGCACGCCGCATTCTCCGGGCTCGGCGCCTTCATGTCGGTTCACGCGATGAACTTCGCCGGCGGTGGAAGCTTCTGGTTGCCGTTGCCCTTGATTCCGATCGTCGGGGCAATCACCGGCCTGGGTTTCGCCGCCCTCATCGGCTATGTCATCACCCGAATATCAGGTGTGGCCTTTGCGATGATCACGTTGGGCATCGGGCAGATGGCCTATGCCAGCGCATTAATGTTTCCAGGCTTCTTCGGCGGTGAAGGAGGCGTCTCGGCCAACCGGGTATACGGCGAGCCGTTGTTGGGTTGGAGCTTTGGGCCGCAGATACAGGTTTATTACCTCGTGGCATTCTGGCTGTTCATTTCGGTGATCGCCACCTTCTATCTCACGCGCACACCGCTAGGCCGGTTGTTGAATGGCGTGCGCGATAACGACGAACGTATTCCGTTCATCGGTTTCAACCCCCATCTGCTGCGATACATGGCGCTCATGGCTTCCGGCCTGTTCGCGGGCATCGGCGGCGCGCTCATGGCCATCAACTTCGAGATCGCCACCGACGAGGTGTTGAGCCTGCATGAATCGGGCGCGGTACTGCTGTTCACCTTCATCGGCGGCACAACCAGCTTTGTGGGGCCCATGCTGGGCGCAGTGATCGGCGTGCTGCTCACCAAGCTGTTGCCCGATTACACCGCCGGCTGGCAGATGTATCTAGGCATCGTCTTCATATTGGTGGTGGTGTATGCCCCGGGCGGCATTATCAGCTTGCTCACGCCCAGTATCGACGTGATCAGAAAAACCGTTCGTTACAAGCGCTACCCGCTGTTCGCACGCTTGCTGCTGAGCACCGCGGCGTCAATGGTTGGAACGATTGTGTTCATCGAGCTGGCGTACCACCGTGCCTCGGGGGCATCCGGCCCATTGTCGTTGTGGGGGCTCACGCTCGATCACCAAGGTCTCATTGCCTGGGCCGTGGCTATTGCCATTCTTCTGGCCGGCATTTTCACCGTCAAGCCATCGGGCCGCGCCCTGCTCTGCCAACTGGAAGAGGACACGACGCCGCCTGAGGGAGTTGAGCCATGACGCAGAATATTCTCGAGCTGAAAGACGTCAAGAAACAGTTCGGCAAGACCGAAGTCATCAGAGGGCTCGACCTTGAAGTCAGAAAGGGTGAACGGCTCGCGGTGATTGGGCCGAACGGCGCCGGCAAATCCACCGTCTTCCATCTTATATCGGGGCGACTGTCGGTCACATCGGGCGAAATATGGTTCGACGGCGAGCGCATCAACGATCTCAACGCGCAGCAGATCTATCAGCGGGGGCTGAGCCGCAGCTTCCAGATCACGAATCTGTTCAGCCGCCAGACGGTGTATGAAAACATTCTCTCGGCAGCGATGTGGGCGGCCGGGTATCGGTACACCTTCTGGACACGTATCAGCCAGCTCAAACCGCTGCATGAACGCGCCCAGGAAGTCCTCGAACTCATCGGGCTGGCAGCGCGCCGCAACGTATCTGTGAATCTGCTGAGTTATGCCGAGCAGCGCGCTTTGGAAATCGGGATGGCCGTTGCGGGCGGCGGGCATACCGTTTTGCTCGACGAACCCACTGCAGGCATGAGCCGGGGTGAAAGCGATGCAGCCATCGAGCTGATTAAGACCGTGAGTCAAGACAAGACGCTTCTGATCGTGGAACACGACATGGGCGTCGTCTTCGGGCTGGCCGATCGGGTGGCGGTGGTGGTCTATGGCCAAGTCATCGCCTGCGACACACCCGAGAACATCCGCGCCAATGCCCGGGTTCAGGAAGCCTACCTGGGCGTCAAAAAAGATCAAAAGAAAGAGGTGATGGATGGCATTGCTTGAAATCTCGGATCTCCACGCCTACTACGGCAAAAGCCATGTCTTGCAGGGCGTGAATTTACGCATCGAGCCGGGCGAGATCGTGAGTCTGCTGGGCCGCAACGGCGTGGGTCGATCCACCACTGTGAAAGCCATCATGGGGCTCGTCCACTCCACCGGCTCAGTCGTATTCGACGGGAAAGAACTGAGCCGCATGCGAACGTATGAGATCGTGCATCAGGGCCTGGGCTACGTTCCCGAGAGCCGGGATGTCTTCCCCGCACTCACGGTCGAGCAGAACCTGCTGCTCGGCCAAAAGCGCGGCAAGCGTTCGCAATGGTCGATCGATGACATGTACGAGATGTTCCCACGGCTGAAGGAACGCAGACATACCGCAGCCGGCGTGATGTCCGGAGGCGAGCAGCAGATGCTCACGCTATGCCGGTCGCTAATCGGAGACCCGCGGCTCATCATGATCGACGAGCCCACCGAAGGCTTAGCACCACAAATTGTTGAACAGGTCGCCCAGTATTTGGGGGTACTGCGCGACCGAGGCGTGGCGGTTCTGCTCGTTGAGCAGAAGCTGGCCATTGCACTCGATATTTCTCAGCGGCTCTATGTCATGGGCCACGGGACCATCGTGTTTGAAGGTGCACCAGACGACCTGCGCAACGCCCATCAGGTGCGCAAGGACTGGCTGGAAGTTTAGGGTGGAATCAACTAATACAGGAGACGCAATGAAATACGCAACAACACTGAAGCTGGGCGCGCTGGCTCTGGCCATGAATCTGGGCATGGGCATCGCCCAAGCAGATACGGTCAAGATCGCGCTCATCGACCCGCTGTCGGGCTCTTTCGCCGCACTAGGCGAAAACCAGCTGCGCACGTGGCAGTACTTCAGCGAACTGGCCAACAAGGAAAAATGGGCCGGCGAACACACGCTCGAGATCGTTGGTTTCGACAACAAGGCAGGGGTGCAAGACAGCCTGAGCCAACTCAAGCGCGCCATCGACCAAGGCTACCGTTATGTCGCGCAGGGCAATGGCTCAGGGGTAGCGTTCGCGCTAGTGGATGCCATCAACAAGCACAATGAGCGCAATCCCGGAAAAGAGGTCTTGTATATCAATCACGGGGCTATCGACCCGGAATTGACCAACGACAAATGCAGCTTCTGGCACTTCAGTGTCGATTCCAACGTCGACATGAAGATGCAGGCGCTCGTGAATCATCTGGCCAGCAACAAGGATGTGAAGAAGGTCTACATCATCGGTCAGAACTATGCGTTCGGCCGTTCGGTAAGCCAGGCCGCCAAGGAGATGCTTGCCGAGAAGCGCCCTGACGTCGAGATCGTGGGCGACGACCTGCATCCCATCGGTGAGGTAAAAGACTTCTCGCCGTACGTGGCGAAGATCATCGCATCAGGCGCTGACACCATCATCACCGGCAACTGGGGCTCCGATCTGGCGCTATTAATTCGCTCGGCGCGGGCCTCCGGCCTCGATGCAAACTTCTATACCTATTACGCCGTGCTGAAGGGTGCCCCCACCGCGATGGGTGAAAGCGGCCTCGATCGCGTTAAATACGTGGGTGTCGGTAGCGTCAATAACGAAGGCTACAAGGGGCGTGATCAGGTCGAAGGGTTCAAGGAAACGTACAACGACGACCTGACCTGGCTGCAGGCCTACCCGGCCGTGAAGCTGCTTTCGCAAGCCATCAAGAAAGCCGATTCCACTGACCCGGTCGATGTAGCCTTTGCCATGGAAGGCATGGAGGTCGATACGTTCTCGAGCACCGAAAAGGCCACCATGCGCGCCGACGACCATCAATTGCAGCAGCCGCTCTATGTAGCAACGTGGTCGAAGGTGAACGACGGTACGGTTCAACTCGGACAGGAAGGCACTGGTTTCGGCTGGCGTACCGATGAAGTGATCCCGGCAAGTGAAGCGCAGCTTGCCACCACCTGCAAAATGAAGCGGCCGTCACGTTAAGGGGTTGATGAAGCGCAGCTCGGGCTCAGCCGGCCCGGGCTGTAACGCGCCCCGGCACGGCCGGCATGCCTATCCGGCGGACGGCGCCCGGTAAAACTCGATCTGGAACTGCCCAGGCAGTGCGAACGCGACATGATGTGGCACTTCCGGCTCGATAACAACCGACTTGCCGGCGGTCACAATGGCTTCGGCATGAAGCTCGGCATCCACAACAAAATGCACGATGCCGGTATACACCCGCAACAGACCCCACGTGCCGGCTTTGGTGGTGTGCGACTCGGTGAGCTTCTTGGGAAGCGTTTCCGGGGTGAACATAGGCGATTCGCCATAGCGCTCAAGGCCCGGCGGCAGCTCACACGGCGGCGAAGGCATGTGAGCGTGCGACTGGTAAACGCTCCACAATTTCTCGGCGATACGTTGCGCCATGGGGCCGGCCGCCTGCTTCAGCGTGGGGTTGCCCGTCTGCGATGTCGTGTCATGAAACAGCGCCAGCCAACGTTCGAACAATGGCCAGCTGAGCCCCGGCAGTGCGGCATGCTTCGGCACCGGCGCGCCCTTGAAGCGGCGGCTGCCCAGAAGCAAGGCCGACCAAAAGTCGGTGAGCATTTCAAAGTGGGCGTTCCAGTCGTCGACATGGGCTTCAAATATGGGCCCCAGCTCGGCATCTTGCCGAACTCGGCCATAGAAGGTTTCGACGAGCTGACGAATCTCAGCTTCGGTACAGGGCGGTTGGGTCGTATTAGTCATTGCGACGCATTCTCTCTTGCCCCTACCCTGCTTACAAATGATCTACATCAAGTTCAGAAGCTGCGTTGTGCCGGGCTCGCCAACTTCCGCAGATAGGCTTCATCGCGCAATTCCCAAGCATTACGCTTTCCGGCCACATAACCGCGCGCCTGCCAATCGGTAAACAAACGGCTGAGCGTTTCGGCCCGCACACCCAGGTGCGATGCCAACTGGCGTTGCGAGAGCGGCAGATGTACGAAGCCATCGTCGCCGGGCTGCAGATTCAGCAGGTAATTCGCCAGACGTTCGGAAGCGGAACTCGAGGTCAGCCAGTCGACTTTGTTCACTTGGGTGTAAAGCGCCTGACTCAATACCGACAGCATGTGCATGGCCAACTCGGGTTCTGCTCGGCAGGCGGCAAGCAGGCTTTCACGCTGCAAACGGTACAGCCGGGTGGCCGTGCGACTGCGCGCGCACATAGGGTAGCGGCCATGAGGCATGAACATAGCCGCCTCGGCGACCGTCCGGCCTTCCTCGAATACCTGAAACACGCGCTCTTCGCCATTGTGGCAATAGCGATAGACCTCGACCTCCCCTGTTTCCACTAGAAGATAGGTCGACGCCTCGGCGCCTTCCCGAAACAGCACGTCACCCGCTTCGCTGTAGTGCGCCGTGGCACCGTCCGCCACCTGTTCCCGCACCACCGCGTCAAAGCTGCCGAACAGTCGGGTGCGACGCAATAAGGCCTCGCAACGCGAGCCGGCCTCAAAGCTTCGAGGCGCTCCTTCAAGAGAATTGACTTTTGTCATTCGCATGTCGTGCGGTAAGCGTCAGAATCGTTATCTGATAATAGTTCTCATTAACAGCAATGTTCAAGCTCTCAGCTCTATGGCGCCGACCCACATCATGCTTTTTTGTGGCGCTCGGCCTGTGTGCCGCCTGCGGGATGTCGGTCGCCGCTGAATCGCGACTCACGCCGGAACACGTCGGCACCCCTGTCGCTCAGGCGCCTGCAAAGCGGCTGCCCCGTATCGTACTGGCGGGCCCAGGCGCAGTGGTTACCTACCCTTTGCTGCATATGGTTGAAACCGGGGCACTCAGCCAATTCGCCGACACGGTGGAATTCCGCCTGTGGCAGAACCCCGATCAGTTACGCGTTCTGCTGGCGAAGCAAGAAATCGACTACAGCGCGACACCCAGCAACCTGCCGGCACTCATGTCGAATCGCGGAGACCCGGTCAAACTCTTGAACATCTCGGTGTGGGGCATTCTGTGGCTGGTCAGCCGCGACCCGGAAGTACGGTCATTCAACGATCTGGCGGGCAAGGAACTGTTGGTGCCCTTCCAGCGCGATCTTCCGGAAGTGCTGCTCGACACCTTGCTGGCGGCTCAGCAACAACACACCGGCGGCGCACCGGTGAAACTGCGTCGCACCCGCGACGCCCAAGACGCGATCGCCCTCATGCTGACCGGCAAGGGTGAAAGCGCGCTGTTGGTGGAGCCCACGGCGTCAATGCTTCTGTGGCGTGCCCGCCAGCATGCCGACATCACGCTGCATCGGGGCCAGAATCTCGAGTCCGCGTGGCGCGAGCAGTTCCCCGAGCACGCCGAGCTGCCTCAGGCAGGCATCATGGCTAATTCTCATATCGCGGGAAACACACAGCTGAACGCAGCCGTGCAGGCGGCTTACACCGAGTCGGCCCAGTGGTGTAAACAGCACGCGCAGCAATGTGCCGAGCTCGTGCATCGGTATATTCCGCAGCTACCCGTCGAGCCCGTACAAACGGCCATTGAGCTCACTCGGCTCGAAAGCCGCAGCGCCGCCGAAGCCCGGCCGCAGCTCGAAGCGCTGTACGGGCTGGTGGCGGATCGCTATCCGCAAGCCATAGGTGGAAAGTTGCCCGCCGCAACGTTCTACGGGCCCTGATCACAATGCGGCCTCTTGATATGCGCGCGCCCGCGGCCTCCGCAACGGCCGCCGCCCCCATCGCAACTAGGCCCAGCCCCCGCAGCGTGGCGCAGGCCCGGCCCCGCCAGACTTCACGCGTCTGGTCACTCGCGGGCATGCTGCTGATTCTTCTGGGCTGGCAATCGGCCGCCATGGTCATGGGCTCAATGATGATGGCCACCCCGCTCGAAACCTTGCGGGCGATCCCTGTCCTGCTGGGCAGCGAGCACTTCCTGGAACACGCCGGCGCCAGCCTGATGCGCATCGCCATTGGCGTTGCCACGGGGTGCGCCATCGGCTTTACGCTGGGCGTCTTGGCGGGCCACAGCAACCGGCTGCGCGGCTTGCTTGAGCCCATGCGGTGGCTCTTGATGTCCATTCCGCCCGTCATTGTGGTCGTGCTCGCCATGCTTTGGTTCGGCTTGGGTTCGCCCATGGTGATTTTCATGACGGTACTCATGATGGCCCCGGGCATGTATGTGAATACGGTCAAGGGAATGCTGCAGATCGACCCCCAATTGGCCGAAATGACCGTGGTGTATCGCTTCGGCTTCTGGCGGCGGCTGCGCCATCTGTATCTTCCCGCACTCACTGCCCCGCTCACCGCAGCGTTGCTCATCGCAACATGCAGCGGCGTCAGGCTGGTCGTCATGGCCGAGGTGCTGGGTGCCGAGAGCGGCGCCGGCTACGCGCTTGCCAATGCCCGCAGTACGTTCGACACCGCCGAGCTGTACGCCTGGGTGCTGCTGATTTTGCTGTTCGTCGCCATGCTCGAGTTTCTGCTGCTGCAGCCGCTGCAAAGGCGCCTCGGGAGATGGCAGGAGCCGAGCCATGCTTGAGCTGATCAACGTGGGTCTGGCATACGGCGTGCGCCAAGTTTTCCACGGGGTGAATCTCAATGTGGCCCCCGGCGAACGCTACGGGTTGCTCGGCAGTAGCGGCGCCGGCAAAAGCTCCTTGCTGCGCCTAGCCGCAGGCATAACGGCACCCTCTTCCGGCGAATGCATCAATCGTTTCCGACACACCGTTCTGCTTTTTCAGGAACCCCGCCTACTGCCTTGGCGGCGGGTACGCGAGAACATCGAGATTCCCCTCGACGCAGCGGGCGTGTCGCCGATGGAAGCGCAACGCCGCAGCACCTACTGGCTCAACAAAGTCGAACTCGGGCATCTGGGTGAGGCGTGGCCGGGCGAGCTTTCGGGTGGCATGGCGCAACGTGTGGCCCTGGCGCGAGCCTTTGCGCTGCAACCTGATCTTCTTCTGCTCGACGAACCGTTCAGCGCGCTCGACCCCGCCTTACGCGCCAGCCTCTCAGCGCTCTGCACCACCTATGTCAAAGAAACCGGGGCCGCATTGCTGTGCAGCAGCCATCACCCTAACGAACTGGTGCAGATGGTCGACCACTGCCTGCTTATGGAAAACGGCCGCCTGCACCGCTATGACATCGATCCACTCTCACCCACGGCACGCGACGACGTCGCCCGCCGCCTTCATCAGCGCCTGTTGGAACAGGAAACCGTAACACCATGACCTACCCCCTGCTTGTACTCCTGCATCTGTTTGCCGCCCTGTTCTTCATCGGCACCGTGTTCTTTGAAGTGCTGATGCTCGAAGGCATCCGCAAGCGCCTGCCTCGTGAAACGATGCGCAGCGTCGAGATCGAGATCGGCTTACGGGCCCGGCGCATCATGCCGTGGGTGCTGCTGGTGTTGTATAGCGCCGGCATCGCGCTCGCCTGGAACTACCGCGAGGCCCTGGCCCACCCATTCTCGCGGCCCTTCGGCTTGCTGCTGGGCCTAAAGATCATTCTTGCTACCAGCGTGTTCGGGCACTTCCTCACCGCCATGACCTTACGCAAGAAAGGCCGCTTGAAAACACGCCACTTCCAGATCATCCATCTGAGCGTCTTCTGTCACATGGTGGCCATCGTCGTACTTGCCAAGACGATGTTCTACGCCTGACACCGCTCGGCGGCAGCTCGGCCTCCCTTTCCATACGCCATACAAATCCAACAATCATTGGAAATCTTGCCATGCCCAAGCATTCGATACGCCTGCTTCCTTTGAGCCTGTCGCTCGGTGTGATCGCCGTTCAAGCCATGACGCCTGCAGGCGCCCAAACCGAACCCGTACCCACACTGTCGCCGGTCAAGGTCACGGGGCAACTGGGCAACAGGCCGCTCAATCGCACGGTTGCGCAAGAACAGGCCATACTCGATAAAGTTCCGGGCGGTACCAACCTGATCGAACCGCAGCAGGAAATCAAGCTCATGACGCTCAACGACGCTCTGGCGCATCAGCCAGGCATCGTGGTTCAGGAGTTCTTCGGCGGCAACGACCAGCCGCGACTGAACATCCGGGGCTCCGGTATTCAGAGCAATCCCGTGAACCGAGGCGTGCTGCTCATGCAAGACGGCCTGCCGCTGAATGAGGCCGACGGCTCGTTCGTCATCGGTCTGCTTGAGCCGCGTAACGCCTCGCTGATCAGCGTGCGGCGCGGCAGCAATGCCGGCTCTCCCGCGGCCACCACATTGGGCGGCGAAATGGAATTCCAGTCGCTCATCGGCCCTGAGAACGACGTAATCACGGTCGAGGGAGGCAGCTTCGGTCGCCGTAGCCTGTACGCCGGGAAAGGATTCGCGGGCGAGACGCTTGACGGCCGTATCGCATTCAGTCACGACAAATCCGACGGCTACCGACATCATTCGGCTTCGGAACGGTCGAGCTTCTCGGCCAACATGGGGTTCAAGCGCGGCGGCTTCGAAAACCGCACGTACCTCTCATACACCGACGTGGAGTTCGAGATTCCGAACGTCATTCCACGCGATCGTCTGTACGCCGACCCCCGCAGCATCTCCGGCGATTACAACGAGCCGTTCGACCGCGCGAACAACGTCTATCTTCGCGATCCGAACCGTCACACCAAGCAATTCCGTCTGGCGAACCGTAGCTATTGGGGCAGCGACACGTTGAATCAGACCGTGGGCGTCTACTGGCAGACTATTGACGATACCTTCACGAGCCCCCAGGTTTCGTACCCTACACGGGGCAACACAGTGGGCGCGCAATGGCAACTGGCCGGGCGCCTCGACACGCTGGAGTACCGCTTCGCGCTCGACTGGAGCCACAGTGATATGGATCGCCGCCTGTACGCCGTGGGCCCGCAGGATGGCAGCCGCGCCCTGAAGTTCGGCGACTATGCCTTGAAGGCCGAGAACCGCAATGCGATGGTGGGCCTTGCCTGGCATGTCGCGCCCCAATGGCAGATCGTAGGTGATCTCAAGTTCACGCAGGCCGTGCGCGACGCGCGCGACAATACCAGTGGCGTCAAGCTGAACCAGGATTGGTCATACGTGAGCCCCAAGCTAGGGGTGATCTGGGAGCCTTCAGACGCATTGCGCTTGTACGCCAACGTTAGCCGAAGCAACGAGGCCCCCACCTACTGGGAAATCATCAACGGCGAGGTTCCCCAACCGCTCAATGTGAATTCGGCCGTGGCGGGAATGACCGCAC
>CAZPYF010000020.1:0-4279 GCA_964590015.1 uncultured Burkholderiaceae bacterium | reverse complement strand
CAGCGTGCCACCACCTTCGAGATTGGCGGCAGTGGGCGCCTGGGCTCGGGCATAAGCGCCGCGAACTGGTCGGTGAGCCTGTATCGCAGCACCGTGCACGACGAGCTCATGGCGGTCAGTAACGCCGCGGGTACGGCTTCGGGCACCTTCAATTACCCCGACCGTACACGCCACCAGGGTATCGAGCTTGGGCTGAACGGCAGCCTGCCCGCGTGGGGCACCGGCGCGTTCGACTACCGCCTGGCCTACACCTTGAGCGACTTCCGCTTCCTGGGCGGCGAGTACGATGGCAACCGCATCGCCGGCGTACCGCGCCACCTGCTCAGTGCCGAGCTGCTCTACCGAACCGGAAACTGGCGGTTTGGCCCCAACGTACGCTGGCTGGCGAGCGATACGCCCACCAATCATCAGAACGTACCCGGCACCGAACAATCGTCGTATGCCCTGCTAGGTTTCCGTATTGCCTACGACCACGACAAGCACTGGTCGGCCTACCTGTCCGCCGACAATATCACCGACAAAACCTACGCCAGCAGCTACGTGATTCGTCGCACGGCTACCGTGGCCATGCCGACCTTCCTGTCTGGCAACGGCCGCAGCATCGTGGGCGGAATCACCTACCGGTTCTAGTCACGAAAGGCCCGTTTATCCGTCGGCCGGCACCCTCTTCGGGGGGCGTCGGGCCTATTTTTTGCATGGTATCCCACCATAAACAATCATTCACAAAACAATCATTCGTGCCGGAACTATTCGTGATAAACTGATTTGCGTCGAATAAATAAGGGGCCGGCAACGCCAGTCGCAGCCTCATTTAGTTCCATGATTCAAGGCAGCTACACATCGGACATCACGCTAAGGTCGCCCACCGCCGACGACGCCGCGAGACTGCACCGACTCGTTGAAGAATGCCCTCCGCTAGACCCGAATTCGCTTTACTGCAATCTCCTGCACTGCACGCATTTCAGCGGAACCTCGGTCGCAGCCACGCGCACCGATTCACAAGGCCAGGAACGTCTTGTGGGGTTCATCTCAGCCTACATTCCCCCTGAACAGCCCGACACGCTTTTTGTGTGGCAGGTCGCCGTTGCCGAAGAGGCGCGCGGCTCCGGCCTAGCGCGCCGCATGCTCGATGCTCTTCTCGAGCGGCCCGCGTGTGCCGAGGTGCAATACATCGACACCACCATCACGCCGGGTAACAAGGCTTCATGGGCACTGTTCGAGTCGTGGGCCCGCCATCGAGGCGCGCCTACCGCCAGCCAGGTGCATTTTGAACGCGACCGCCACTTCGCCGGCCGTCACGACGACGAGCATCTGATGCGCATCGGCCCGTTCGAAATGGCCGCTGAGTCCGCTACCTAAATTCGCAGACTTCCAAGGGGCGCAACGCGCGACAGCGTACCCATCCCCCGACGCCGCCAGACCCGGGCATGACGGCGTTCATTGCTCCCCTCTCTATTCAGCTCGTGGCACACGTTGCCATGCCGCATTAAGCCCGCCTCGAACCAAAACGCTAAGAGGAACAAAATCATGACTATCTTTCAAGAACTGGAATCGAACGTTCAATCCTATGCTCGGTCCTTCCCGGTCGTTTTCGACCGCGCAGAAGGGGCAGCGCTGTATGACACCGACGGGAAACGCTATATCGACTTCCTGGCGGGCGCCGGCACGCTGAACTACGGGCATAACAACCCTGTCTGCAAGCAAGCCCTGCTCGACTACATTGCAGGTGACGGCATCGCCCACGGGCTAGACATGCACACGCGAGCCAAGGCCGACTTCCTGGAAGTTTTCCAGAGCCATATTCTCGAGCCGCGCGACATGCAGTACCGCCTGCAGTTCACCGGCCCTACCGGAACGAACGCCGTCGAAGCGGCCATGAAGATCGCTCGCAAGGTCACCGGTCGCCAGAACATCATCGCGTTCACGAACGGCTTTCACGGCGTGTCGTTGGGCGCAGCAGCCGCTACCGGCAACCAGCATCATCGCGGCGGTTGCGGCGTAGCGCTCGGTGGCGTGACCCGCATTCCGTTTGACGGCTATATGGGTAGTGGCCTTGATTCCACCCGGCTGCTCGACAAGATGCTGGGCGATGCCTCGAGCGGTGTCGATGCGCCGGCTGCCGTGATCGTGGAAACCGTGCAGGGCGAAGGCGGCCTGAACGTCGCGAGCACGCGTTGGTTGAAGTCGCTGGAAGCCGTGTGCCGCCGTCACGACATGCTCCTGATCATCGACGATATCCAGGCCGGCTGCGGTCGTACCGGTACGTTCTTCAGCTTTGAGCAAGCCGGCATCACGCCGGACATCATCACCCTCTCGAAGTCATTGTCGGGTTTCGGCCTGCCCTTCGCGATGGTGATGATCAAGCCTGAATACGACCAGTGGGCTCCCGGCGAGCATAACGGCACGTTCCGTGGGAACAACCACGCGTTCATTACTGCCGCCGCCGCCATCAAGGCCTATTGGAAGGACGATGCGTTCGCTCAAGACGTGCAGCGCAAGGGCGCCGTCTTGTCGGATCGCCTCAAGCGCATTGCCGCGCTGGGCGGCAGCGGTGTGTTCCACACCAAGGGCCGCGGAATGATGCAAGGCATCGGCTGCCGCGACGGCGCCTTGGCTGGGAAGATCGTACGTCGCTGTTTCGAAGACGGCCTCATCATCGAAACCAGTGGCCCCAATTCAGAGGTCGTGAAGATTTTGTGCCCGCTGATGATCAGCGACGCCGATCTGAACGCCGGCCTCGACATCCTGGAGCGCAGCGTGCGCCACGTGCTCTCGCAGCAGCTGAGCATGGCCGCCTAAAGGCGCGGCGCACATCGCCGCTTCCATTACAAAATTCAACCTTATCGGAGAAACAGAATGATTGTTCGCACACTTGAAGAATGCCGCAAGACAGACCGCCTGGTGAAGGCTGAGACCTGGGACAGCTGCCGCCTGTCGCTGAAGAACGACAACATGGGGTTCTCGTTCCACATCACGACTCTGTACACCGGTACCGAAACCCCCATTCACTATCAGAACCACCTCGAATCCGTCTATGTCATTAGTGGTAAAGGCGAGATCGAGAACCTGGAAGACGGCAAGGTGTACCCCCTTGCTCCGGGCACGATGTACCTGCTCGACAAGAACGACCGTCATATCTTGCGCATCGAAGAAGAGATCACGTGCGCCTG
The DNA here is from genome assembly GCA_964590015.1 of uncultured Burkholderiaceae bacterium. Classification (GTDB taxonomy): domain Bacteria; phylum Pseudomonadota; class Gammaproteobacteria; order Burkholderiales; family Burkholderiaceae_B; genus Yanghanlia. The sequence continues at coordinate 1,109 of CAZPYF010000020.1, read as the reverse complement.
CGTCTTTAACCCGCCACTGAACGGCAAGGAAGTGCACGACGCATCGGGCGCATACCCCCTGGAAGCTGAAACTGTCGAGGGATAAGACTATGAATACCGAAACTTTAGAGCGGGAGGTAGCCCGCACAGACCTATACCCATCGCGCGGCGGATCCAAAGCCGAGATCGTGCCGCGCAAGCACCCCACCGTCTGGGCCAAGCCCGACGTCGAGCCACCTGTCGATCGTGCACTCATTGATCAGTACGAGCGCGAAGGCTTTCTGGTGCTGCGCGACGTCTTCACACCCGAAGAAGTTGCGAATCTTCAGGCGGAACTCGAGCGCCTGCGCCACCAGGCCGAGTCGCTCGATCGCCCGGAAGTCATCACCGAGAAAGGGTCCCGCCAAGTACGGTCGATCTTCAAGGTGCATGAACTGAGCGCAGTGTTTGCCAAGCTGGCGGCCGACGAACGACTCGCGGGCCTGGCCTCGTACCTGTTGGGCGACGACGTCTATCTGCACCAAACCCGTATGAACTACAAGCCCGGTTTCCACGGCAAGGAGTTCTACTGGCACTCAGATTTCGAAACCTGGCATATCGAAGACGGCATGCCCCTGCCCCGCGCACTAAGCATTTCCGTTTCACTCACCGACAATACGCCGCATAACGGGCCATTGCTGGTCATGCCGGGCTCGCACAAACACTATGTCGTGTGTGAAGGCGAAACGCCCCCCGACAACTATCAGATGTCGTTGCAAGCGCAGGAAATCGGCGTACCCAGCGACGAGAATCTGGCATGGTTGGCCAACGATGGCGGACTGGTCGACACCGCCGGCCCCGCCGGTTCCGTGTTGATCTTTGACTCCAACCTGATGCACGGTTCAAACAGCAACATCACGCATCTGCCTCGCTCGAACGGATTCTTTGTTTACAACGCCGTCAGTAACGCCGTGCAGGAACCGTTCTGCAATCAAGCACCAAGGCCCGAATTCATCGCTACTCGCGAGACCATCACACCGTTGACGATCCGCGCCAATAAGGCCGATGACTTCCGCCCGTAATAAAAGAGGACCCGAGATGCAACATACTGTCGAGAAGATCGGCGGCACTTCAATGAGCGATTACGCTGC
>CAZPYF010000019.1:0-18567 GCA_964590015.1 uncultured Burkholderiaceae bacterium | reverse complement strand
AATGCCTCAAACGCTTCGCTACCGGCAGTTTCGCGTTGTGGTACCCGTTGGTGCAACGTCGCGAGGTTCAGACGATGGTGCGCTCGCTGGAGCGTCTTGACGTCGTATGGGTGCACGCCACGCTGCAAGTGTGCCGACCGGCCTCCGACGGCTACGGCTTACACGGCAGCGGCATGTTCGTGGTGAACCCGCCCTGGACCCTGTATGGGTCTCTGACAGGCGCCCTGCCTTGGTTGACACAAGCGCTAGGTAAAGACAACCGGGCCACGCACACGTTGACCCGCAGTGCCCGCAAGTAGGGGCTCGCGCTTAGTGTTAAGCGCGTGGCGTTAAGTGCGTGGCGTTAAGCGCGTGGCGTTAAGCGCTTAAATGAAGCGCTCGCCCTCACGCAAGTAACGCCATTTCCCCATCGGCAGGTCGCCCAGCACCACGTGGCCCATGCGCACTCGCTTAAGGCCGACCACCTTCAGGCCCACCTGTTCACACATGCGGCGAATCTGCCGCTTTCTGCCTTCATGCAGCAGAAAGCGCAGCTGATCTTCGTTCTGCCACTCGACGTACGCCGGCCTGAGCGCCACGCCGTCGAGCGTCAGCCCATGGCGTAGCCGTGCGAGCCCATTCGCCGCAATGCGGCCCTCGACACGCACCAGATATTCCTTCTCGACATCGCTATCGTCGCCAATGAGCTGACGCGCGATGCGGCCGTCTTGAGTCAAAACCAGCAAGCCCTGCGAATCGATGTCAAGCCGCCCTGCCGGGGCAAGGCCCTTCAAGTGATTCGGCTCGAAGCGCTGTGGTTGCTTGTGCGGGTGGTACAGGTTCTGAGGGGTGATGAGCGACACCGCCTGCTTGTACCCATGGTCGGCCTGATGCGACACATAACCCACCGGCTTGTTCAAAATAATGGTGACCCGTGCCGTCTGGCGTTGCCTGGCTTGCTTCTCAAGCGTGATTTTTTGATGCGGCCAGGCTTTGCTGCCCAGCTCGGAAACCGTGACGCCGTCAACGCGCACCCACCCTCGCTCAATGAAGGCGTCGGCTTCGCGGCGCGAACACATGCCGCGTTCGGCCATAAGCTTAGAAATTCGAATTTTTTCCATGGGCAGCATTGTATGTCTTTAGCGATAATACGCGGCATGGAACTTGTACCCAGCAGGCACAGCGGGTGGTGGCCTGCCCCGCCTCCATCGCTTACGTCCCACCAAAAATTCTGGTTGTTGCGCCCCGGTGCCCTTACGGCGGGGTTGCGGCAGCTTGGCCGCGTCGATTTACGTGTCATTCGCGAGACACGCACCGCCCTGCACGAACAGGAAGCCTGGATGCTCGATCGGCGCGCCCAGAGCCCGATCTGGCTGCGCGAAATCTGCATGGCGATCGACGGCACTGACAGCGTCTTCGCGCGTAGCTTTACGCCTTTGCGCGCTTCACATGCCTTGTGGCAAGGCATGCGCCGTCTGCGAACCCGGCCACTGGCCGACATGCTCTACCACGATGCACAAATAACGCGTTCGCAGTTCTTTGTCTGCCGTTTGCATCGTCAGCATCCGCTGTACCGCAGCCTGCACACGCATTTGGGCGTTGACTGCCCCGCGCCCGAGGCTGTGCTGGCACGCTGTTCAATATTCTGGCGGCTCGGCGAGCCGTTGCTGGTGGCAGAAGCATTCCTGCCCGCGTTCTGGGACGTGGCGGGGGCGCGCCGGCCCTAAGGGCGGCAAAGTCGGTGCAGTGGTTCGGCTTATAGACGCTTAGAGCGCGTCGATGCCGCTCTCACCGGTACGTATACGAACCACCTGTTCCACCGGTGTGACGAAAATCTTGCCGTCACCAATCTTGCCCGTGTACGCCGCCTTAATGATCGCATCGATGGCCGCTTCCACCATGCTGGCCGGCAGCACCACATCGACCCGAAGTTTCGGCAGGAAGTCGACGACATATTCGGCGCCGCGATAGAGTTCGGTGTGGCCCTTCTGGCGGCCAAAGCCTTTCACCTCAGTCACCGTGACGCCGGTGGCGCCAATATCGGCCAACGCCTCGCGCACCTCGTCGAGTTTGAACGGCTTGATGATCGCAGAGATCATTTTCATGCTTTTTCCTTCCTGAGGATTATCGTAATTTGGAGAGATCGCTGCCTGCGGGGGCCTGATACAGCCTGAGCCAGAATTCGGGCAATATCGAGAGCAAGTGATCGAAAATATCGCCCTGGATGCGCTCATATTCCACCCAGGCCGTATTGTTCGTGAAGCAGTAGATCTCTATGGGAATCCCTTCCGACTGCGGCTCCATCATGCGAGCGATCATGAGCATGTCGTGCCGTATCTCGGGGTGGTGCTCGATATACGCGCGGGCATAGGCTCTGAACGTGCCAATATTGGTGAGCCGGCGTCGGTTGGCCGGCACGGTGGTCAGCTCGCCCAACTTGCGGTTGGTTTCTTCAAGCTCCACTTGCTTGCCGTCGAGATAATCGCGAATCAGGGTGTAGCGGCGCAGTTCGGTTATTTCGGCGTCGCTTAGAAATTTCACCGTACTGGCGTCGATTCGAAGGGTGCGCTTGATTCGGCGCCCGCCCGACTCGAACATGTGCCGCCAGTTTCGAAAACTTTCCGAGAAAAGCTTGTAGGTGGGAATCGTGGTTACGGTTTTGTCCCAGTTTTGTACCTTGACCGTGTGCAACGCCATGTCGATTACAAAACCGTCTGCACCGGCCTGCGGCATCTCGATCCAGTCGCCCAGACGCAACATGTCGTAGTTGCTCATTTGCGTACTGGCCACCAGCGATAAGAGCGTGTCTTTGAACACCAGCAGCAAGACTGCCGACAACGCGCCCAGCCCCGAAAGCATCAGCAAGGGCGAGCGGTTCATCATGATCGACACGATCAATATGACGCACACCGCCCAGAGCACGATACGCGCGAGCTCGACATACCCTTTGATCGATCGCGTTTTGCCCCGGTGGCTGTTTGAATAAATGTCTTCCCATGTGCGCAGCACACCGATAAGCGCCAAGAAGATGAAGACGACGCCCGCCGACGTGAAGACCCGCACGAGCAGATCAGCCAGATCGGGGCGCAGCGCTAGAAGCGGAAGGTTGCTCAGCACCGCCAATAGCGGCAAGGCAAGCCCTATGTTGCGGAATACATGCCGGCGGCTGAAGCCGTCGGCCCATTCGGGCCGCCCCAGCAAATTCAGCGTATGGCGTGCAACCGACGACAGAACGCGGGCGATAACCCACGCAAGCGCTACCAGAGCCAGACCGGCCAACAGAACAAGAAGGCCGATTCCCGCCCACTCGGCCTCTACGAGAAGACGACCGGGCAGGGACAAATCGGAAAACGAAGACGAACTCGCCTCTTGCTGCATGGCAGGTTAACGATGGTGACAAACCTTGTAAATATACCGTAGGCCGTCCCTTATAATTGCCCGCACTATGTCGAACAACACCCCTACTCCCGCCCAAGATCAGTTCGCCAACAAGGCGCAAGCCTGGTCAGCCCGCTTCTCCGAGCCGGTTTCTGAACTCGTTAAACGCTATACCGCGTCAGTCACCTTCGATCAGCGCATGGCGCGCTTTGATATTCAGGGGTCATTGGCCCATGCCGAGATGCTGGCCGCCGTTGGTGTCATCAGCGCAGACGACCGCAGCGCCATCGAACGCGGCATGCAGCAGATACTCGAAGAAATCGATGCCGGCGCGTTCCAGTGGTCGATCGACCTTGAAGACGTGCACTTGAATATCGAAAAAAGGCTTGTTGAACTGGTGGGCGATGCCGGCAAGCGGCTGCACACCGGCCGCTCGCGCAATGACCAGGTCGCCACAGATATTCGCCTGTGGCTGCGCAATGAAATCGATCTTGCCATCGATCTGTTGCACCAGTTGCGCGCCGGCTTGGCCAAGGTGGCACTCGAACACGCTGCCACGATCATGCCCGGCTTCACCCACCTGCAAGTGGCACAGCCCGTTACGTTCGGCCATCACCTGCTGGCCTACGCCGAAATGTTCGGCCGCGACGCCGAACGGCTTGCCGACTGCCGCAAGCGCGTGAACCGTCTGCCATTGGGCGCCGCCGCACTGGCCGGAACCTCGTTCCCTATCGACCGCGAACGGGTCGCCCACAGCCTGGGCTTCGACGGCGTGTGTCGAAATTCGCTTGATGCCGTCTCCGACCGCGACTTCGCTATTGAGTTCTGCGCCGCCGCAGCGCTCATCATGACCCACATCTCGCGGCTTTCCGAGGAACTGGTGCTGTGGATGAGCCCACGCGTAGGCTTCATTGATCTGGCCGACCGTTTCTGCACGGGCAGCTCGATCATGCCCCAGAAGAAGAACCCCGACGTGCCCGAACTGGCGCGCGGCAAAACAGGTCGGGTCAACGGGCACCTGATCGCCCTGCTCACGCTCATGAAAGGGCAACCGCTCGCCTACAACAAAGACAATCAGGAAGACAAGGAAGGTCTGTTCGACGCCGCTGATACGATTCGCGACACGCTCACCATCTTCGTCGACATGATCCCGGGCATACGCGTAAAGCCCGACGCCATGCGGGCGGCGGCCCTGCAAGGCTATGCCACCGCAACCGACCTGGCCGACTATCTTGTGAAGAAGGGCCTGCCATTTCGCGATGCACACGAAACCGTGGCGCACGCCGTACGCGAATGTGAAACACGCGGTTGCGACCTCGCCGACTTGAGCTTGGGCGAACTGCAATCGTTCCACCCGCTGGTGGGCGAAGACATCCACGACGTTCTTACACTGGAAGGTAGCGTCGCGGCTCGTAAGCATATCGGTGGCACGGCACCCGACCGTGTACGCGAGGAAGCGCAGCGTATCCTGGCGGAAACGGGCCAAGCTTAACCGGGCCGCCGCCTAACACTGGGCACCGGCGCAAGCGGGCGCGAAACGCCGCTATGCTTGCGCCGACCCGTCTGTTTGTTAAATGTCTGCGGCCTGCTCGGTGTGTTCGCCCGCCATCTCCGGTAGCTCCAAAGGCCTTGTACCCGGCTCGAACACTGCGATGGATTCAACGTGGCCGGTATGCGGAAACATGTTCACCACGCCGGCTGCCTGAAGCACATAACCGCCTTGATGCGTCAGAATCGCAGCATCGCGCGCGAGCGTGGCCGGATTACACGATACGTACACGATGCGGCGCGGTCGCTCGGCGTCGGCCAGCTCCGACAAGGCTAGCGCTACGGCTTCAGCGCCTTCGCGTGGCGGGTCGATCAGCATACGATCAAAGTGGCCCAGTGCACGCAACCACTCCACATCAACCTGGAACAAATTCAAGGTGGAAAATGACGTGCGGCCATGCAGGCCGTGCGCACGGGCCGCCTCGAGCGCCCTAGCAGTGAGCGCGTCGCTACCTTCTACGCCCACGACCTCTCGCGCCTGTGTGGCCAGCGGCAACGTGAAGTTCCCCAAGCCGCAAAACAGGTCGGCGACCCGATCGCTAGGTTGCACCTCGAGCAGCGTAAGCGCCCGGTGTACCAGGCTGCGATTGATGTATGGATTCACCTGAGTGAAATCGTTGGGCCGGTATCGCATGCGCAAGCCAAACTCCGGCAACGTGTACGCCAGCAACTCGCTGTCGGCTGGGTCAAGCAAATGAAGCGTATCGGGCCCCTTGGGCTGCAACCACCATGATACGTTCCAGCGGCCGGCAAACGCGCGCAAGACTTCGATATCGGAGGATGTGAGTGGCTCCATATGGCGGAGTACCAAAGCGGTGGTTAGATCGCCCACCGCCACCTCAATCTGCGGAATCCGGTTAGGTATAGACAACGACTCTACCATCCGACGTAGCGGTACCAGCATGTCGGAAACGTGCCGCGGCATGACATGGCATTCCGTCATGTCAGCCACATAACTGCTGTGTTTCTCGCGGAACCCCACTAGCACCCCGCCCTTGCGCGGAACATTCCGTACCGAGAGGCGCGCACGGTATCGATAGCCCCAGTAAGGGCCGTGTAGCGGCGGCAATACGGTCGCGGCGTCGAGCTTGCCGAGATGGCCGAAGGCGTCTTCCAGTACGCGCTGTTTGATCGCCACTTGCGCCCGTGCATCGAGATGCTGCATGGCACAACCGCCGCATACGCCGAAATGGGGGCAACGCGGCGTCACACGTTGCGACGATGAATCAAGCACCCGCACGACGCGGGCTTTTTCGTACGAAGGCTTGCGGCGCACGGTGAGTGCCTCGACCCGCTCGCCTGGAAGTGCGCCTTCCACGAAGATGACCTTCCCGTCATGGTGGGCGACGCCCCGCGCGTCAAGGTCGAGAGATTCGATATGGAGTACTTGGGTGCTCATGATGACTATGAAACGGAATTGCAGCGGGGATTTTACATTCCGTTCAGCGCCGAATCATGAACACATCCGATGATACCCCGCGGAAGCGGCAGCATTGCCTGCCACGACCTGCGCCACCGTTTGCACGAACTGGTCACATACCTGTGAATGGTGTCGATGGGGCGCGAAGATCGCGCTCAATCTCAAAGTAATGGCCGGCCGGAAAGGCCGGATATTAATCGCTCGACGATTCAGTTTTCCCAATGCAATGGAATCCACCACCGCAACACCGATGCCCGTCGCTGCCATGGAAAGCGCAACTGACGTCTGATTCACAACAATTGATACTTTCCAGGGAACGCCGGCATCTTGCGCCTTCTGGCGCAGTATTCGCGCTGCATAGGCGTCGCCGCCATAGGAAATGATGGTCTCGGTGGTGAGGTCAGCGGGGCCGATGAACGCTTTTTCAGACAGCCGATGGTTGGGCGGGAGAGCGCAGACGATGTCGATATCGCAAAGCGGGATGTGTTCGATACTAGCGTCGCCGATGGGTTCATGCAGAAATCCCACGTCAAAGTCGCGCTCGAGTACAGCATCGATGACCTCTTGCGGTGTCAATGCCATCAACTGCAGGTCGATGAGCGAACGGCGCTGGTGGAAATGCTCAATAGCGTCTGTAAGCAGTGCTGCGGTGATGGCATACGTGGCGGCAACCTTGATACTTCCCGCTTCTGCTGTTCGCAACCGTCTGGCCAGATCATCGGTAAGTTCGATCTCCTCAAAGATGCGCTTCACGCTTGGATACAGGCGTTGCGCCTCCATACTGGGATAGACACGGTCGCCGGTTCTCTTGAACAGGCGTAGCTGCAGCCGTTCTTCGAGCAAACGCACCGATTTCGATATCGCGGGCTGCGACACTGCCAGGGCACGAGCGGCCTCTGACATGGACCCCGTTTCCATCACCAGGCAAAAGGCTTTCAGCTGTCGAACGTTCATGTCTTAACGTCATGATGAACCCGCCCGCGGCAAGGTATAACTTTCAGTATCGCATGCTTTTACTTTCGGTCATAACATCGACAGATCAAACCCCTCCCCTTTAGTCTGTGGCAAAGATCGACACCAATTATGGTCAACGGTAGAGGGGACAACATGAAATCATCACGATTCTTTCGGCAGCTGTTTTGTGTGGCACTCGTTTCGGCCACGTGCATGGCCACTGCGCAGGCCAGCTACCCTGAGCGACCCATACGGTTAGTGGCAGGGTACCCCCCCGGTGGAAACATCGATATCATCTCCCGCATCATGGCCGAAGAGATGGCACGGGAACTTGGCCAACCGGTGGTCGTGGAGAACCGGCCGGGTGCCAGCGGCCAAATTGCCACCACTAGCCTCGCACGCGCGAATCCCGACGGCTACACCGTGATGCTGGGGGCCTCGCCGGAACTTGCCATCGCCAAGAGCCTTGGCCGACACCTCGAATACGACGTTCAGAAAGATCTTCAGGCTATCACCCTGGCATCTCTCATCTCATTCGCGCTCGTCGTCACCCCCGAACTTGAAGCCAATTCACTCGATCAGTTGGTCGCATTGGCCAAAGCCAAACCTGGCGCAATGAACTATGCCTCATTCGGCTTGGGCTCATCTAATCACTTGTTCGGCGAACTCTTCAAGAATACGTTAGGTATCGACATCCAACACGTGCCCTTCAAAGGCAGTAGCGCCGGTCTGACCGAACTCGCTGCCGGCCGGGTACAGCTCATGTTCGAGAACATCGGGGTCGTGCTGCCGCTAGTGGAAGCAGGGAAGCTCAAGGTGCTGGCCGTCACCTCGAAAGAGCGATCACCGCTGGCGCCTAACATTCCAACAATGTCGGAACTCGGCCATCCCGAGTTGACCGGTGGCACCTGGACGGGCTTCGTGGCACCTAAAGGGGTTCCCGCGGAAATCATCGACAAATTGAATGGCGCAATCCAGAAGGCCGCGCGAGCGCACAACGTGCAGGAGCAGCTCGGGAAGAAGGGCATTACGCCCACCACGAGTTCTCCCGAGGAATTCGACGCATTCATCGTCGCGGAAACTAAGCGATGGAAGGATGTCGCCGAACAGGCAAACGTGAAAATCGATCAATAGCACCGTTCAACATCGAAGGACGAACATGAGTATCCAAGGCTCTTACACCGTAGGAGAGCTCGTTGCCGACTGCTTACTCTACAACGGCGTGCAGACAGTATTCGGCATCATCTCCGTACACAACCTACCTATCATGGACGGCATTGCAAAGCGCAAGGGGTTGCGCATGGTGATGACACGTGGAGAGACAGGCGCAGCGCACATGGCCGACGGTTATGCACGGGTAAGCGGTCGGCTCGGTGCTGTCGTAAGCAGCACCGGCCCAGGAGCAGCCAACACCGTACCTGGGCTTGTCGAAGCCCAGTTTGCGAACACCCCCATGCTACACATCACGGGGCAGACGCTCACGGCGTATATCGATCGTGACCAGGGCACGGTGCATGACATGCCGGATCAACTGGCCATGCTCAAATCCGTTTCGAAAGCGGCATTTCGCATTCGGTCTGTACAGGAAGCACTTCCTGTCCTCAAACAGGCGATACTCGTGGCTACTACGGCACCCTGCGGGCCGGTCAGCGTCGAGATACCGATCGACATCCAAAGGGCTCAGGCCCATCGTCGTTATGCCCCTGAGGAGTTCCGCGCACCCCAGCCTCCAATACAGCATCCTGAAGAGGCTGAGTTGGACCACCTCGCGAAAATTGTGCTGCAGGCAAAAAGGCCCATGCTTCGCGTGGGCCGTGGGGGACTTAAAGCGGCGGCCGAGATATCTGCGCTAGTAGAGATGGGGTTCGGCCTCATCACCAGTTGGGGCGGCCGGGGCGTGGTCTCGGAAGCACACCCATTGAACTTCGGATCGCTCAACGGTGTGGGCACCCCGGACGTGGAAGCGCTCTATGAGCACGTGGATCTGATGCTGGTCGTCGGTTCCCGTATTCGCAGTGCCGAGACATTGGACATGAAGGTGAAAATGCCGTCCAACCTCGTACAAATCGATATCGAGCCTCGAGCCGACGGCCGCACTTACCCGTCGCAATACTTCGTATGCGGAGATAGCGCTCAAGTGCTCGCAGGGCTCGTTGAACGCATACAAGGCCGCATGAAGATCGACAGCGAATTCGTCGACCGGCTGAAGGCGGTAAAGGATCAGGCCCGGACAGAATTCGCCCGTACATTGGGACCCTACGAACATTTTTCCGAGCAGCTCCGGGCCGCCATGCCTGACGATGCCGTCTTCGCCCGAGACATCACGCTTAGCAACAGCACATGGGGATATCGCCTCTTCCCCATGTATTCTCCACGCGAGAACATCTACCCGGCAAGTTCGGGCCTAGGCCAAGGGGTGCAGCTGGCCATGGGCGCAGCCTTAGGCGCTAGCGGCAGCAAGGTAGTCGCTCTGACTGGAGATGGCGGATTCTTCTTTAATCTTGCCGAGCTCTGGACTGCTATTCAGGAGCGCCTTGATGTTGTCTTCATCGTGATGAACGACAATGGCTATGGCGTCATCAAACACATGCAGGCCGCGATGTTCGAAGGGCGCCACCAGTTCGTAGATCTACTTGGTGCCAACCTGATGGAGCTCGCAAAACTCGCTGGCATGCCTGCTTGGCGTGTCACCCAGGCAGATCAATTCGGCGCCATGGTGCAGCATGCCCTGGAAACCGACGGCCCCACACTGGTTGAAGTCGACATGTCGGCCATTGGGGCATTTCCGCCCTATTATCCACATTCGGCGATGATAGAGAGTTCGAGGATGCTACAAGGCCGGCATGTTGCGACGGGGGCCGCCTGATGAACTATCCGCGTCTGCATTTGCTGATCCATGGCGAGGCCATATTCGATTCCGCGGCCGGTGAGCAGGCCGTCGTGAACCCGGCAACTGAAGATATTCTCGGGATGCTGCCCAACGCGACACCCGCCCATCTCGACCAGGCCTTGCAGTCTTCTGCGGCCGCATTCAAGCTGTGGAAACGTCGCCCCGCGGAGGAACGTGCAAGCTTGCTGCACAGCGTTGCGCAGCTGTTACTGAACCGTATTCCCCACATCGCACCAGTGCTTTGCGCAGAACAGGGAAAAAGCATTAAGGAAGCAACTGCCGAATTGCAGTATGCCGCCGGCGTCTTTTCCTACTCCGCAGAAGAAGGCAAGCGCGTCTACGGGCGCATTATTCCGGCCCGCTCGTCGGGGCATCGCCAGATGGTTTTCAAGCATCCCATTGGGCCTTCGTTGGGAATGTCTCCGTGGAACTTCCCCGCGCTCGTGCCTTCACGCAAGATCGCGACTGCTCTTGCTGCCGGGTGCACCTGCATATTGAAAGCTTCGGAAGAGACGCCGGCCACCGCCCTACTTATCGTTCAGGCCTGCCACGATGCCGGAATTCCGCCCGGTGTGGTCAACCTAGTGTTCGGCGACCCACCCATGGTGTCAAGCCATTTAATGGCGTCTAGCATAATCCGCAAGATCTCCTTCACCGGATCGATCCCAGTGGGTAAGCATCTGGCGCGCTTGGCGTCGAATCATTTGCAGCGTTGCACTCTTGAACTGGGTGGCCACGCACCCGTCATCATCATGAACGACACTGATCCCGTGCAAGCCGCTCGTATGGCGGCAAGCGGCAAGTTTTTCCGGAATGCTGGGCAAGTCTGTGTCGCGCCCACCCGCTTCTTTGTCCACGAAGACATCTATCAACCTTTCGCGCGTGCGCTGGCAGACATCGCGAACGCGATAAAAGTCGGTGACGGCCGCCACGCAGATACCGACATGGGTCCGCTGGCGAACATGCGACGCGTTGAGGCCATGGAACGGCTTGTTGAAGATGCCCGCAGCGATGGCGCAACGCTTTTGGCTGGCGGCCACCGTGTCGGTAGCTCGGGCAATTTCTGGGCCCCGACCGTGCTCACCGACGTAAAGCCCACTGCCCTGATCATGAACGAAGAGCCTTTCGGCCCCTTGGCGCCGATCGTACCGTTCGCACGACTGGGAGACGTGCTGGAAGAAGCTAATCGCCTTCCGCATGGGCTGGCGGCATACGCCTTTACAGATTCAATGAGGCACGCTGTAGAAATCGCAGAAGGTTTGGAAGTTGGAGTCCTGGCCTTCAACCATGTCACCGTCGCCTATCCTGAAACGCCCTTTGGTGGCGTGAAAGACAGTGGCGACGGCCGCGAAGGGGGGCCAGAGGGCCTCGAAGCCTTTCTCGTGACTCGCTACGTCAGCGAGGCCGTCGTAGCATGAATAGAGACCTTCACCGGGGGCCATGATGCGAACCGTCATCGTTAATTCAACCCTGCTCGATTGCGTAGACCCAATCCCAAGACCCGCTACGACAGTGGTGATTGAAAAGGGTCGCATCAGCCGAATAGTATCGGGCGGCGATTGCACACTCGAGTCTGGCGACCAGGTCATCGATCTGCAAGGCGCCTACCTTCTTCCGGGACTGTGGGACGTTCATATTCACCCCGACTACCACGCGCTGGCCGACATGCCGCTGCCCGAGCAAGTCGCTTTGTTCGGCCACCGCCTCCAGACAGCCCTGTTGGAATCGGGCATCATGGGATTCCGCTGTGCAGGCGCCCATCACTACATGGATGTCGCGTGGCGCCGTAGCTTCGAAGCCGGCCAGTTCATTGGGCCACGTCTGTTCGCCAGCGGGTATTTCCTTACCACAAGCGGTGGTCATTTCCTCACTTCTGGCCATGCCCTTGAATGCGACGGCCCTTACGGTTTCGTCAAAGCCATTAGAGACGGTATTAAAAATGGGGTTGACCACATCAAGCTCAATCTCACAGGCGGAATTCTTGGTCCCTCTTGGGATCTCCATACACAGTCTTTCTTGCTAGGCGATGAATTGAAGGCGGCGTTCGATATCTGCCGGCTACGTGGATTCAAGGTCATGGCTCACGCCACCCACCCAGAAGCAGTCAAGGCCGCAATCCAGCTCGGCGCCCACAGCATCGAGCACGGCTATATCCTTGACGATGAGTGCATCGAATTGCTGCTCAAGCATGATGTATGGCTCGTGCCTACCCTCGCGATCAGCCACCTTACACCACGACAAGCTACGAACGAGTGGGAAAGTCTATGGACGCAGCAGCGCGGCATGACGCACGCGCTGTGCTGCCGTGCTGAAGCGGCCAGCGAAACCCATACCGAGTGGTTTTCCAAAGCAATAAAGGCGGGTGTACGGATGGCACTTGGATCGGACATTCGCCCTCTGAAGGATGCCGCTCTACTGGAAATGGGGCTATGGACGCGCCACGGAGCATCACCCTGGCAAACCCTAGTGGCGGCTACCCGAAACGGGGCAGCGATATGTGGCGTGGGAAGCGATCTGGGAACAGTTGAAGTCGGCAAGATTGCGGATCTCATCGTGGTCGCCAAAAATCCGCTCGACGATATCAACAACGTCCGCGAGCTGCAATTGGTGATTCAGAATGGAGAGATCGTTTCAGACAAGCGGCCGTCGTCCGATTTCAGCGCCCGCTGCCGATAATGAAACCAGCTAACCCCCGGCTGTAATCTACATGCAACGACCTGGCCCTTCATCAAAGGCACGGTGATTCTCAAATGATCGTCCGCACCACCGATCGGTGGCGGCCCCATTCAAAGGCCAGAACCGCCACGGGTCGGATTATGCCGATTCGCCCTTTGCGGCTTGGCGATCCCTGCGTTCCTGCTGCTTTTCGGCGCGCTTTTCCGCCCGCGCCTGCGCTTTCTCGGCACGCTGCTGCAAGTAGCTGCCTACTCGGGTCTGCTGATCAGAATCCAACGAGTTCCAGACGGCCACCCACTTCTGATCCAGTTCTCGGCGCTGATTCTGCATCTGCGTACGGCGCTCCTCAGCTTGCTTCAGCGCTTGCTCGGGGTCGATACCTGCAGCGAAGCGTTCGACACCTTTGTTGCGCTGAGCTTTGAACTGCTCGCGTTGCCCTTCGCGTAACGCCTTTCCAGCCTTGCGTGCCTCTTCAATGAGTTTGAGCTGATCGTCTTTCAGACCCATGCCTTGCACAAAGTCGCGACTCACTACGCCGAAGCCCGGAACAATCATGCCGATATTGTGCATGCGAGCGTGGCCGTGGGCCGCCCTGCTCTTCCCATGCTGATGAAGGCCGTGATGCTGCGCTTTGTGCGCGTCATGATGGCCAAAGTGGCAAGCATGGTGACCGCTGCGGTCGGTGGCGCGTTGACCGCTACCCGGTTCGTGTGCGAAAGCCGCAGCCGATGTGGCCAGCGCCGCACCCAATATGGCGAGCTTGATGCCGTGAGCAGAGAGAGTGTTCTTCATGACAGTTCCTTTGTTACGCGATTGAACGTGGAGACTGCATTGTGTACGCCGAGCCGTTACCTTCCTGTTGCAGGAACAGGCAAGCTTCTTTCAGACGGTTTCGCGCTTAGTGGTTGGAGGCCCAGAGGTCGAGATACTCTTGCCAGTGTGCGCCTTCCGTGTTCTCGAGCGTGGAACGCACCAGTTCGATTTCGGCCTCGTAGGCGTCGAGATCGAGTTCACCACGCATCAGGCGAAAGCGGCAGTAGACGAGCCACGTATTGACCACGTCGGTTTCACAGTACGCGCGGACTTCTTCCCGGCGACCTTCCGACCACGCCTTCCATACCTGGCTGCCGTCCATACCCATCTTTCCGGGAAAACCGCAAAGCTTCGCCAGATCGTCAAGCGGCGCATTAGCGCGCGGGTTGTACTTGGCGAGCAGGTCCATCAAGTCAATATGGCGCAAGTGATACCGGCCGATATAGTTATTGAACTTGAAGTCGCGGTCGTCGTCGCCGAGATCCCAGTAGCGGGCGGCCTGCACACCGTGCATGAGGCAACGGTAATGCAGCACGGGTAAGTCAAACCCCGAACCGTTCCAGCTGATGAGCCGGGGGGTGTAACGCTCTATGGTCTTGAAGAAGCCGGCAAGTAGCGCGGGCTCGGGGTCATCGGCGGTACCCAGCGAACGCACGCGGAAGCCGTTGTCATCGCGAAAAGTACAGGCAACGGCGGCGACCTTGTGCAGATGCAGTGGAAGGAAGTCGTTGCCATGCGACTCGCGCCGAGCGGCCAACGCCAGTTCGATCACTGCGGCGTCGTCCATCCCCTGCCATTCCGGGTTCAGCTTGCGCAAGCCCTCGGCGTCGGGGATGGTTTCAAGGTCAAAGACCAGGCTGGGAGTCATCGGGCCGGCAGGTACGACAACGGATTCACCGGCGTTCCGCGGCGGCGGATTTCGAAGTGCAGGCGCGGTGACGTGGTGTCGGTCTGGCCCAGGAGCGCAATGCGGCTGCCTTTCTTGACCTCGTCGCCCGACTTGACCAGCAACTGCTGGTTATGAGCATAGGCGGTGATGAAGCCGTTGGAGTGACCCAGCAGCACCAGGTTGCCCAGGCCGCGCACGCCGTTGCCGGCATACATGACCTTGCCGTCGGCGGCTGCAATCACGGGGTCGCCCGGGGTGCCTTCAATGTCGACGCCCTTGGTATTGCTGTTGAAACCTTGGATGATCTTGCCCGATGCCGGCCAGCCCCAGCTGATGAGATTGGCATCGCTCGCGCGCGCTGCCGTGGCCGGAGGCGGGGGCGTGACCGGCGTGGCCGGTGTGGGCGCTGCAGGAGCTGGCGTCGCGACAGCCGGCGGCTGGGTGGGCATGGGCGTGTCGGTGCTCAGGCGCAGCACCTGCCCGATGCGCAACTGAGACGGGTCGCCAATGTTGTTGAGGCGCACGAGGGTCGAGACATCGAGGCCATGAGCCTGCGCGATCTTGTATAGCGTGTCACCCGCACGCACCACGTACGTGCCACTGGGCGCCGGCTCGCCGGACGCCGACATGTCGGTAACCGGCGCACGGGGGCCGCTGGTACCGCAAGCGGCCAGCACGGCCACGACACTGCATGCAAGCATGGCGTGCCGCGAGAGGCGCGCCAATGAACCAACGAGAGGACGGGCGCTGCTGTACCCTCGGTGCATAGGACTCTCCTAATCTTTAATACTGTGTACCCGAACGCAGCGGAACAAAACGCACGGCGTCAAGTTCGCGACGACGCCAGCTGCCGGCGCTGACCCGTTCCACCAAAATGAGACGTTGATCGGCGCCCCCTTCAGGAGCGATCAGTCTACCGCCCACAGCAAGCTGTTCGAGCAAGGTTTCCGGAATTTTAAGCCCGGCCGCAGCAATGATGATCGCATCAAAAGGTGCGCTGCCGGGAAGACCCGCCATGCCGTCTCCGAAGACGACACGCAGGCGGCCGGGGGCTCGCATACCGCGAAGATTGCGGCGGGCGAGCTCATAAAGGCCGTGTATCCGTTCAATGGCATGGACTTCGCGAGCCACATGGGCGAGCACGGCGGCCTGGTAACCGCAGCCGGCTCCAACTTCCAGCACTTTGCCGAGGTTTCTGCCTTCGGCAACGATGGATATCATGTGCGCCACGACCCACGGCTGAGAGATGGTCTGCTCGTGGCCAATGGGCAAAGCGGCGTCTTCGTACGCGTGACTGGCAAGCCCTTCGTCGACGAAAAGATGGCGCGGTACGGCCCTCATGGCGGCCAGAACGCCTTCATGGGTGATGCCTTGCTCGCGCAAGCGCGCCACCATGCGGTCGCGGGAACGTTCTGAATTCAGCCCAAGATTCGATTGGGGCGAAGTGTTGTTTGCCGCCATGTGCGGCGCCGGCGCCGCGCCGGGGCGCGCCGGCGCGGGTCGAACCGGTACGCTCTTGGCTGCTTTGGACGCGGGCCCGCCCGCGAGAATGCGTGTATTGCTGTTGGCCGCAGACGGGCCGCTACCCAGGCTCGAACGCCCGAAGCGGTTGGTCGTGCCCCTACTGAAGGGCGAAGGGTTCAGCGGCTTACGCATATGGGATCAGCCCATTTACCGACTTGGGGCAGTTGGTCGTAATGAGTGAGGTCAAGCCGCAGCGGCGTCATGGACACCATGGACTGTTCAATGGCACCAAAGTCAGTGTCATCGGCGAAGTCGGATGCCCCGCCAGCCGGGCCGATCCAGTATACCGGTTCCCCATAGGGGGTGCTGCTGCGCACGACCGGCTCCGAAGGGTGACGCTTGCCCAGCCGCGTGACCTTCAGGCCGTTAAGCGACGCAATAGGTACGGCAGGAATATTGACGTTCAACAAGACCGGGCTCTGTAGCGGTTCGGCAGTGTGCCGTTCGACCACAATACGCGCAACATGGGCGGCCGTGTCGAGATGATCCCACCCGCGTTCAGTAAGAGAGAAGGCAATGGAGGGGATACCGAAGAGATAGCCCTCTGTAGCGGCCGCCACGGTTCCGGAGTAAAGCGTGTCGTCGCCCATATTGGCGCCGTTGTTGATACCGGAAACGATCAGGTCAGGCCGGAAATCGAGCAGACCCGTGAGGGCGATGTGTACGCAGTCAGAAGGCGTACCATTGATGAAATAGAAGCCGTTGGTGGCCTGGCGCACCGACATCGGCCGATTCAAGGTCAGGGAATTCGAGGCGCCGCTGCAGTTGGTTTCCGGAGCAACTACGGTGAGTTCACCCAGCCCCTTGAGCGCGTCGAACAGCGCTTCGATACCTCGGGCGGTGTACCCGTCGTCATTGCTCACCAGTATGCGCATTTGATCCCCGGAAAAACCCAACTGAAAGTAGCTGATTGTACCTGCTCATTTTGGCGTTCGGCCTCGCAGCCGGTAGAATCGCCGCTCATTGAACCGGAGACCATGACCCATGGACCTTGCCTTGTCCGTTGCCGTTTCAGCCGGCCTCATCCTGCTGTCTTACCTGCTCGGATCCATTCCGTTTGCCATTGTCGTCAGTCGTTTGATGGGCCTACAAGATCCGCGCAGCTTCGGCTCTGGCAATCCTGGTGCCACCAATGTATTGCGCTCGGGCAGCAAGAAGGCCGCAATCATTACCTTGGTGGGCGACGCGGCCAAGGGCTGGGTCGCCGTAGCGGCGGCGGCGTATGTCAGTGGGCAGTTCGGCCTGTCGGTGGGGGTGAGTGCCGCCTGCGGGGTGGCCGCCTTCCTGGGGCACGTGTATTCATTCTTTCTGAAGTTCAAGGGCGGTAAAGGGGTGGCAACCGGCCTTGGCGTCATGCTGGCATTGCAACCCACGGTGGCCCTGGCTGCGGTGGGCACCTGGCTGATCGTGGCTTACGTGAGCCGCTACTCGTCGCTTTCGTCGATTGTGGCCGCCACGCTGGCCCCCATCTTCTACGTCATTGGCGGTAACGTGGGTTGGCCGCTGCATCTGTCGGTGGCATTTGCGATTCTGGTGATCGCGGCTGTAATCGTGTGGCGACACAAGCAGAATATTGCCCGCCTGATGCAGGGCAAGGAAAGCCGCATCGGCGGTTCAAAATCGGTTCAGACTCAGCCTGAGACACCGGTGCGCCGCAAGAAGAGGCGATAGGCTAGGCGCGGCATTAAACGCCGTGCTGTGATCACGCTCAAGCGTCTGTCAGGCGGCCGCCTGACAGACGTCGTGGAGATCCCAGCGCGGCCGGATCGTAAAGGCATGATGCGTGTCGGCCAGATCGACCAGGCCCGCATTCACGCGTTGTGCCGCCGCAAAAGCGATCATGGCGCCGTTGTCGGTACAGAATTCCAGAGGGGGAAAGAACACTTCGCCCCCCGACTTGCGCATGGCTTCGACCAGGTGTTGCCTGAGGTGACGATTGGCGCCGACCCCGCCCGCCACCACCAGCCTGCGTATGCCGGTCTGTTTGATCGCCTTCAGCGATTTGGCGGCCAAGACGTCGACAATGGCGGCTTCGGTCGCTGCTGCAATGTCGGCCAGATGTGTTTCTGACAAGGCTCCGTGAACTTTTTCCAGCGCCCGTACCCGGGTCATTACCGCTGTTTTGAGACCGCTGAAACTGAAATCCAGGTTAGCGCTATGCAGCATGGGCCGGGGCAGATCGTGCAAGACGGGATCGCCCTGTTCGGCAAGCCGTGACAGCGCCGGCCCACCCGGATAACCGAGCCCCATCAGCTTGGCGCTCTTGTCAAAGGCTTCGCCTGCCGCATCGTCCAGGGTTTCGCCCAACAGCGTATAGCGGCCAACGCCTTCGACCTGCATGAGTTGCGTATGCCCGCCAGACACCAGCAAAGCGATAAAGGGGAATTCCGGACGAGGCTCTGCGAGCATGGGCGACAGCAGATGGCCTTCGAGGTGATGGATGGGAATGGCCGGCAGCTGCCGGGCCCAGGCGAAAGACTGCGCCACACTGGCCCC
>CAZPYF010000018.1:0-18586 GCA_964590015.1 uncultured Burkholderiaceae bacterium | reverse complement strand
GAAGCCGGTGCCCGTTCCGGCATGGTGGCGGTTGACGACAAGACCATCGACTATTTCCGCGGGCGCCCCTACGCGCCCACCGGCGACGCCTGGGATCAAGCAGTGGAATATTGGAAGACGCTGCATTCCGACGAGGGTGCGACCTTTGACACTGTCGTAGAGATCGACGCTGCCGATGTGGCGCCTCAGGTGAGCTGGGGCACTTCCCCGGAAATGGTACTGTCGGTGGTCGACCGTGTGCCGAATCCGGCCAACGAAGCCGATGAAGTCCGTCGCGGCGGCATGATCCGCGCGCTGGAATACATGGGCCTGCAGGCCGATATGCCCATCACCGATATCCATATCGATCGGGTCTTTATCGGTTCCTGTACCAATTCCCGTATTGAAGACCTTCGCTCAGCCGCTGAAGTGGTGAAGGGGCGTCGCGTGGCGGGCAATGTGAAGCAGGCGATGATCGTTCCCGGATCAGGCCTGGTCAAGTTGCAGGCCGAACAGGAAGGCCTCGACAAGATCTTCCTGGATGCCGGTTTTGAATGGCGCGAGCCTGGTTGTTCAATGTGCCTGGCCATGAACGCCGACCGCCTTGAGCCCGGCGAGCGCTGCGCCTCGACATCGAACCGCAACTTTGAAGGGCGGCAAGGGCAGGGCGGTCGTACGCATCTGGTCAGCCCGGCCATGGCTGCCGCCGCCGCGGTTGCCGGCCATTTTGTCGACGTTCGTACCTTCCAATAAGAGGCCACCATGCAAGCATTTACCACACACAAGGGCCTGGTCGCACCGATGGATCGGGCCAACGTCGATACCGACTTGATCATTCCCAAGCAGTTCTTGAAGTCGATCAAACGAACCGGCTTCGGCCCCAATCTGTTCGATGAGCTGCGCTACCTCGACCATGGCGAACCCGGCATGGACAACAGCACGCGGCCGCTGAACCCTGATTTCGTGTTGAATCAACCCCGTTATCAGGGTGCTTCGATTCTTCTGGCGCGAGAAAACTTCGGTTGCGGCTCGAGCCGTGAACACGCACCGTGGGCGCTTAGCCAATATGGGTTCCGTGCGATCATCGCCCCGTCGTATGCTGACATCTTCTTTAACAACAGCTTCAAGAACGGACTGTTGCCCATCGTTCTTCCCGAAGAGGCTGTGTCGGTGCTGTTCGATGAAGTGCACGCGAACGAGGGGTATCAACTCGAAGTCGATCTGGAACGGCAACGCATTATCAAGCCCGACGGCAGCGAACTGGCGTTCGATATTGAACCGTTCCGCAAACATTGTTTGTTGAATGGGCTCGACGATATCGCCCTCACTCTCGAGAAAGCCGAGAAGATTCGCGCCTTTGAAACTGAGCGACTTCAGCGCTTCCCGTGGTTGGAAACGCAACCGCAGGCATGAGTTCACCGCACGGCTCGTGCCGTGCGGCGGTACGCGCCACATGAATCATGCTGACTGTGCCACGGCCGCGCGGCCGGGCCTTTCAGCTTCGAAGGGGTCGCTCGAGAGCCGGCCCCTTTCTGCTTAAAACGCCTTCAGGACACTTCATGACCAAAAAAATAGCCATTCTTCCCGGCGACGGAATCGGGCCCGAAATCACTGAACAGGCCGCCCGCGTTTTGGGTGCGCTGGGTCTCGATCTGGAAATGCACACCGCCCCCGTGGGCGGCGCAGCGTACGATCTGCACGGCCACCCCCTGCCACCCGAAACACTGGCACTCGCAGAAAGTTCCGACGCCATATTGTTCGGTGCAGTGGGCGACTGGAAGTACGATCAGCTCGCTCGGGAACTACGCCCGGAACAGGCGATTCTTGGCCTGCGCAAGGCCATGGGGCTCTTTGCGAACTTCCGCCCGGCGATTCTGTATCCCCAACTTGCCAACGCCTCTTCGCTCAAGCCAGAGATCGTGGCGGGTCTCGACATCCTTATCGTGCGCGAGCTTACAGGCGATATTTACTTCGGCCAGCCGCGCGGCGTTCGTGAAGTGGCTGAAGGCCCCTTCAAAGGTGAGCGACAGGGCTTTGACACGATGCACTATGCCGAATCCGAGATTCGCCGTATTGCCCATGTGGCATTTCAGGCGGCGGGCAAGCGCCAGGGCCGGCTGTGCAGCGTTGATAAAGCCAACGTGTTGGAAACTTCACAATTCTGGCGTGATATCGTGATCGATGTAGCGCGCGAGTACCCTGATGTTGAACTCTCGCACATGTACGTCGACAACGCGGCCATGCAGTTGGTGCGGGCGCCTAAAGCTTTCGACGTTATCGTTACCGGCAACTTATTCGGCGACATTCTTTCCGACGAGGCCGCCATGCTTACCGGTTCCATTGGAATGCTGCCTTCCGCTTCGCTGAACGCATCGAACCAAGGGTTGTATGAACCGAGCCATGGCTCAGCGCCCGACATCGCCGGAAAAGATGTCGCGAATCCATTGGCCACGATTCTTTCCGCCGCCATGTTGTTGCGCTACTCGCTGAATTTGCCTGAACAGGCTCAGCGGGTGGAAGACGCCGTTCAGAATGTGCTGGAGCAAGGCCTGCGCACCGCCGATATTCACGAAGAAGGCACACGCCGGGTCGGCACAACGGAAATGGGTGACGCCGTTCTGAAGGCATTGTCATAAAATGAACAGATCACCCCAGTATTTTCATCTTTTTCAGGCGACACCAATATGAGTCAAGTAGTGGGTCTGGTCGGCTGGCGCGGCATGGTGGGTTCCGTCCTCATGCAGCGCATGCTCGACGAGAACGATTTTTCCCTCTTTCAACCGGTATTTTTCTCTACCAGCAACGCAGGTGGCGCGGCGCCCAAATGGGCCGACGGTGCCGGCCCGTTGCAAGATGCGTACGATATTGAGGCGCTGAAGAAGCTGCCCATCATTGTCACTGCACAGGGTGGTGATTACACATCGGCCGTATACCCGAAGCTGCGCGATGCAGGATGGGACGGCATCTGGATCGATGCGGCCAGCACCTTGCGCATGGCCGATCATTCCGTGATCGTGCTCGACCCTGTGAATCGCGATGTGGTCGATGCAGCGTTGAAGCGTGGCGTCAAAGACTATATCGGCGGCAACTGCACAGTAAGCTGCATGTTGATGGGTTTGGCCGGTTTGTTCCGCCATGACCTGATCGATTGGATGTCCAGCATGACCTATCAGGCTGCCTCGGGCGGTGGCGCGCAGCATATGCGCGAACTGCTTACACAGTTTGGTCTACTGAATGCGTCGGTTAAGGGCTTGCTTGATGACCCGGCGTCCGCCATTTTAGAAATTGATCGTGGCGTTCTTACAACACAGAAAGACACGGCGTTGCCCGTCGATCATTTCGGTGTGCCCCTGGGTGGGAACCTCATTCCCTGGATCGATAAAGACCTGGGTAACGGCGTATCGCGAGAAGAATGGAAGGCAGAAGCCGAAACGAACAAGATTCTCGGGCGCGGCGAGGCCTTTGGTACGGCGGCGGTTCCTGTCGATGGCCTGTGCGTGCGCATCGGCGCCATGCGTAGCCATAGCCAGGCCCTTACCATCAAGTTGAAGCGCGATGTCCCGCTCGACGAAATCAGCGATATCATTGCCGAAGGTTCGCAGTGGGCAAAAGTCGTGCCCAATGAGCGTGAAGCCACCATGCGAGAATTGACGCCTGTTGCGGTCACCGGTACCCTCGACATTCCCGTGGGTCGACTGCGCAAGATGTCCATGGGGCCGGAATACCTCAGTGCATTCACGGTCGGCGATCAGCTCTTGTGGGGTGCGGCCGAGCCTCTGCGTCGTATGTTGCGCATTGCCCTAGGTGAGCTCTGATATATGTTGACGTCGCGTCGCGGTACCGCTCCGGCCTTGCCGGGTGTTAGATCTGCAGTTCTGGTTGGAGCACTGATTGCGGCGTCGATCGCATCTTCGGGGGCCCAAGCCGTCGGGTTTGGGCACTCGCGTATCGTTTCAGCATTGGGGCAGCCGCTCCACCTCGAGATTCCGGTTACCGAGCTGACGCAGCAGGAAATCGACAGCCTGCGTGCTACGCCGGCACCTGCTGCCGCTTGGCAAGCGGCCGGCATGACGCCTCCCGTACCGCTCGAATCCATGCAGCTGGTGCTGCTCGATGGCTACCGCCCCGGCGTCAAAGTTATTCAGCTTCGGTCCGATCAAGCTTTCGACCAGCCGATTGTCGACGTCTTGCTCGACATCCGCAGCGCGTCGGGCCAACAACGCTATCAGGTCAGCCTGGTGGCGCATGCCGACCGCATGGCGGTTCAGCGGGCAGGGGGCGATACCGCCCGGCATCCACAAGCCATCGACTCTCGCGCCGATTCGGTCTCGTCGGGCAGCCATGCCGCAGCGGGCAACCAAATCCGCGTTCGAAAAGGCGACAACATGTTTGCCATTGCGCAGCGCAACGCTGTGCAAGGTGTTTCGGTTTACCAAATGATGATCGCGCTGCAGCGCTCGAATCCGCAGGCCTTCATCGAAGAGAACGTCAATCTCGTTCTGGCGGGTGCCACCCTCACCATGCCCGATCTCGACGTTCTTACCGCATTGTCTGATCGCGAAGCGCGACGTATTTTTCTACAGCACGCCGAGGCCTTCGCCCGTTATCGTCAGCGTAGCGGCGGCTCCGATGTGGCGGCCATCGCTACAACCGGCGCGGCAGCGGCACAGGGCGTTGTATCTGACCGTCCGTCTGTCTCCGAGGCGGCACAGGCGGCTCCGGCCAAAGGCGGCGATCGTCTGCGTCTTTCGGGGGGAGTACAGCCATCAGCAGCGGCTGGAGTCGGTTCGCCCGCCCAAGGTGGCACGCAAGGCGGGCTCCAAGGCGCACCCCAAGGTACCAGTTCCGCAGACGCCGCTCATGGCGGTTCCCAAGGCAGCAGCGCCCAAGGAGCGGCCCAGGGCGGATCACAGGGCAGCGCTTCCGCTACGGCCGCAGCTGGTTCTGCATCCGGAAACGGCGCGCAGGCGGCAAATGGAGCGTCTCAAAGCGGTTTGACCTCGGGCGGTGGCGCGGCCAATGCCTCGAACGGGCAGGGCAGTGCGCTCGCGAATGGGTCCGGCTCCGCCAACGCCCTGCGTGATCCCTCTGTAAGCATGTTGGCATCGTCGGGAGCCATCGCGTCTGACGCGACACCGCACGATCCCGACGACGAGGCCGCTACACGCAAGAATATCGAGGAATCAAAGACGCGCGTTCTTGAGTTGGAAGACAACGTCCGGCATCTGAACGAAGCGCTGCAAAAACAAGGCCATGTTGCGGCCGAAACCGCCCTGGAAGGTGCACGCAGCGTCACTGAGGCCATCCTGGAAGCGATTGGGTTGGCAGATGAAGAGCCCAGCAACGACTCCTTAGCTACGGGCGGCACCAGTTCCGATGCGCAGGCAACGGCCGGTGCAGAAGCTACGCCGGGGTCGGGAGCTACGACCGGGGCAGGATCGTCAGCTGAATCGGGTAGTGCGGCTGGAGCGGGTTCGACGCCTGGCTCGGAAGCTACGACCGGGGCAGGGTCGCCAGCTGAGCCAGGTTCCACAGCCGGAACAAGTCCGGCGGCCGGTGCGGGCTCCGAGGGCGGCACGGGCACGACAGCTGAATCAGGTTCTGCGGCTGGGGCGAGTTCGACGACTGGAACGGGTTCTGCGGCTGGAACAAGTGCGACGAACGGCGCGGGCAGCACTGGCACAACAGCCGGCGCGGCCGCAGCGGCGGGCACTGGCACTGGCACGGCGGCGGGCACTGGCACGGCAACGGGCACGGCCACAGCAGCGGGTGCGGGCGCCACAACCGGCGCAGGCGCAACGGCGAGTACCGGTTCACCCTCAAGTTCCGCCCCTTCCGCAGGCGTCGGATCAGCATCACAATCTTCTTCAAGCCCGGCCGCCACAGCACCGGGTACACCCTCTTCAGGCAAGGCGCAGCAATCCGTGTCGTGGTTTCAGGAAAATCTATTGGCCGTGATCGGTATCGGCTTACTGCTCCTCGTCGTGATCGTTACGTGGATACTGCGACGCATCGGCGCATCGGAACGCAGCGCCTTTGAGAGCGACAGCCCCATCACCGATTCCATGGTTCGCGAGAAGCTGCGTGATATCGACCTGGATCTCGACCGCGCTCCGGAAGGCGGGAACGGTCGCCACGGCTCTTGAAGCATGGCGCGCATTGCCCTGGGCATCGCCTACGACGGCGCGCCGTGGCGGGGCTGGCAAACCCAGCCCGGCGGCCGCACCATTCAAGATACCCTTGAGGCCGCGCTAGCCTCCTTTCTGGCGCACCCGGTAGCCACTGTGTGCGCCGGTCGCACCGACACCGGTGTACATGCGCTTGAGCAGGTGGTGCATCTCGACACCCCCGCCGAACGGCGTATGGAATCGTGGGTTCGTGGCTTGAATGCACTGATGCCGGCGTCGATACGCGTGCAGTGGGCTCACACGGTACCGGCTGAGTTTCACGCCCGTTATGGCGCCACGTCGCGAAACTACGTCTATCTGT
Organism: uncultured Burkholderiaceae bacterium; assembly: GCA_964590015.1. Lineage (GTDB taxonomy): Bacteria > Pseudomonadota > Gammaproteobacteria > Burkholderiales > Burkholderiaceae_B > Yanghanlia. The sequence goes on along the minus strand of CAZPYF010000018.1, from coordinate 12,118 downwards.
TGAGGTCACACCGCGTAGCGAGCCCCATCTTGCATAACAAAGTGGGGTGGATACATCGGCCCCTCGATATCGACCTCATGCGCGCGGCAACGCAACGCCTCACCGGAGAACATGACTTCAGCGCATTCCGGTCGTCTGAATGTCAGGCCGCGAGCCCCGTCCGGAACCTGCTGCGCCTCGATATTCAACAGGCGGGCGACTTCTTCCTCTTTCGGTTCCGTGCCAACGCATTTCTACACCATATGGTGCGCAACCTGATGGGCGCGCTGGTTGAAGTGGGCAAGGGCGGCATCCCGCCCGAACGTATGACTGACCTATTGCTCGAGCGCGATCGCCGCAAGGCGCCGGCCACATTCTCGGCGGCGGGGCTGTATCTGGCTCGCGCGGAGTACCCATCGCAGTTTTGCCTTCCGTCACGGGCGGTGGATGAATCGTTGAGCAGCCACCTCGGCTTGAACTTCTGAGCCACGCCTGATCGCTATGGCCTCTGCGCTGCGGGTTCATACCGTGATTCGCTTTTCCGATTGTTACGCTAAAATCCGGGGGTTTTGCACCCACCCGCAATAAGAGCAGGGAATGAAATTTTTATTGGCAGTGTCGCGAATCATCGACGCGCTCAACGAGCGCGTGGGTCAGACCGTTTTGTGGCTGACGTTGATCGTGGTTTTCGTGAGCGCGGGCAACGCAATCATCCGCAAGGTGTTCCACATGAGTTCCAACGCCTGGCTGGAGCTGCAGTGGTATTTGTTTGGGGCCATCTTCCTGCTGGCAGCAGGTTATACATTTCTTCGCAACGAACATGTCCGTGTCGACATCTTCGCGTCGCGTTTGTCGCCCCGCACGCAGGTCTACATTGAAATGTTCGGCATCGTGTTTTTCCTTCTGCCCGCCGCTATGTTGATTTTCTGGCTGTCGATTCCCTATTTTTATGAGTCGTTCAGCCGGGGCGAATTGTCGTCGAATACCGGCGGCTTGATTCGTTGGCCGGCAAAGATACTGATTCCTGTCGGGTTCGGGCTGCTCATTCTTAGCGGCGTATCCCGCTTTATTAAATGCATGGCTTATCTTGCCGGCGCGGGCCCCAACCCGATGCGTCCCGAGAAGACCAAGACTGCCGAAGAGGAACTTGCTGAAGAAATTCTGAAGCAGAACGAAGCCCGCCTCAACGGCGGCACCGAGGGGCGCTGAGCATGGAGTTTTTTGTCGATAACCTCGCGCCCATCATGTTCTTCAACTTGGTGGTGTTTCTGCTTCTCGGGTTCCCGGTAGCCTTCACGCTGGCAGCGGTAGGTATTCTTTACGGCCTCGTTGCTATCGAATTCGGGCTGATGCAACCCGCCCTGTTTCAAGCGCTGCCCAATCGAGTGTTCGGGATCATCGCCAACGACACTTTGCTGGCCGTTCCATTCTTCACGCTAATGGGGCTCATACTCGAGCGATCCGGCATGGCGGAAGACCTGCTGGAAACGGTGGGGCAGCTGTTCGGCCCGATTCGGGGCGGCCTAGCTATCGCTGTGGTCGTGGTGGGTGCCATGCTGGCCGCTACAACGGGCGTTGTCTCAGCATCGGTCATTTCCATGGGCCTGATTTCGCTTCCCATCATGCTCCGATACGGCTATGACAGGCGTCTGGCTACGGGGGTCATTGCTGCATCAGGCACGTTATCGCAGATTATTCCGCCCTCGCTGGTGCTCATCATCCTGGCCGACCAGCTCGGCCGCTCGATCGGTGACATGTATCGTGGCGCTATGGTCCCGGGGCTACTGCTGGCGATGTCGTACATTGCGTACGTTGGCATCATGTGTCTTCTGCGGCCTTCAAGCGCGCCCGCCTTGCCCAAAGAAGCACGCGTCTACGACCGGCCCGATGGCACGCGCGGGCTCAAGTCCTTGCTGGTGCTCACCCTCATCGCCAGCACGGTGGCTTATTTCGGTTCGGCGTACTACTTTCGCTCTCATACCGCCGTGCCCGTCGACGAGCGGGTGGTCATCGTGCTGCTCGTCTGGGGCGTCACGGCCTGGGCCATTGCGCTAGTGAATCGCGCCTTCCGGCTAGGCTTGCTTTCCCCCATCGCCGAGCGCGTCACCTTTGTGATGATTCCGCCGCTGTTCCTGATCTTCCTGGTGCTGGGCACGATCTTTATCGGTGTGGCCACGCCTACTGAAGGGGGAGCCATGGGCGCCGTAGGTGCGCTTGCCATGGCGGTGTCGCGCGGCCGGTTTACCTGGAGCCTGCTGCGTCAGGCCATGGACACCACCACCAAGCTGTCGTGCTTCGTGATCTTCATTCTGGTGGGCTCCACGGTATTCAGCCTGAGCTTCCGGGGTATCAACGGCGACCTCTGGGTCGAGCATCTGCTCATTGATCTTCCTGGCGGGGAGTGGGGCTTCATCATTTTCGTCAGCGTGTTCACCTTCGTGCTGGCGTTCTTCCTCGATTTCTTCGAGCTGGCCTTCATTATCGTGCCCCTGCTCGGGCCCGTGGCCGACAAACTGGGCATTGATCTGATCTGGTTCGGTATTCTGCTCGCGGTGAACATGCAAACCTCCTTCATGCACCCGCCGTTCGGTTTTGCCCTGTTCTACCTGCGCTCAGTGGCCCCTAAGGAAGCGTATCGCGACAAGGTCTCCGGCAAGCTAACAGAGCCGGTTACCACGGGGCAGATCTATTGGGGATCCGTTCCCTTCATCTGCATTCAGCTTGTGATGGTCGCCGCAGTCATGGTCTTTCCGGGTATGGTCACACACTATAAGAATGATGTTCAGATGGGCGACCCGTCGGCCGTCGAGTTTGGTGTAGGGAACGTCTACGGTACCGACAGCTTTGGCGGCGACCCCGCGTCCATGTTCGGCGGTAGTGATCCCGCCGCAGCATTTGGGTCGCCCGGCACGGCCGAATCGCCGGAGTCGCCGAGCACCAGCACCGGGTCCGACGACCCTGCGGCGGCGTTCCGCTGACAATTAGGAGACATTGCAATGAGCGGGCGTACTCGCATCAAGTTGTGTGGGTTCACACGTGAAGCCGATGTGAAGGCTGCGGTCGCAGCCGGTGCCGACGCGATCGGCATGATTTTCTTTGCCAAGAGCCCGCGTGCGCTCACTATTTCTCAGGCGCGGGAACTGCGCGAGCACGTGCCTGCGTTTGTGAATGTGGTGGCGCTGTTCGTGAACCCGGAACCTGACTTTGTTGAAGACGTCATTGCGCGAGTGGCGCCCGATCTACTGCAGTTTCACGGCAATGAATCGCCCGAAGACTGTCAACGCTACGGCAAACGGTATATTCGCGCATTCCGGGTGGGCGCGCCGGGGCTCGATACGCGTGAAGACATCCTAGACGAATGCCGTCGGTATGCCTCGGCAAGCGGCTGGCTGTTCGATAGCCATAGCCCTGCCTTTGGGGGTAGTGGCCACGGGTTCGACCATAGCTTGTTGGCGCCGGTTTGCAACGCCCCAGACGCTCGGCCCATGATACTGGCCGGCGGCCTGAACGCCGATAATGTAGGCGATGGCATTCGACGCCTGCGCCCCTTCGCCGTGGATGTCAGCTCCGGCATCGAAGAAACGCCGGGTATCAAATCCGTCGAAAAAATCGAGAGCTTCATACAAGCGGTGCGTGCGAACGATCTTTAACGTTCGGGAGGCACGCACCCTCGGCCTGTCTCCCTCGGCTCCGCGTCGAGATTCTTCCGACTCTGGAACCGCACGCCACGCCCCATAAGAATCACGGGCTCGACCGCTGAGGCAGCGTAGCCCCGTTGGGGCGTTCCAAAACGTCTTCCACGTATAGGCGAAGCATAAGTACGCGCGCCACGGCCAAAATGGGCGTTGCCAACGCCACGCCGATCCCTCCAAACAGGATTCCGAAACCCACGAGTGCGGCCAACGACCACGCGGGCGGCAGGTAGACGGCGCGCTTCTGTATCAGTGGGCTGAGCAGGTAACCCTCGATCGACTCGATCACAATAAACAGACCCATCACCAGCGCAACCGTGCCCGCACCTTCGGTGGCCGCTGCCAGCACGACCGGAATCGCGGCAAGTATCGGCCCGAGGAACGGAATAAAGTTGAGCGCACCCGCCAGCAGGCCCAGGAAAATCGCGTTCGGGACGCCGACCGCCATAAGCATGATCGCAATCGATACGGCAACGATCGCCATGGTCACCAATTGACCCACCAGCCACCAGCGCAGGGTATGGCCGGTTTCATCCAGTACTTCGCTGACACGGGCGCGGTGTCGTACGGGCAGGAGTTTCACGAAACCGTCGCGGTAGTCTTCCGGGCTGGCCGCGAAGAATAGCCCGAGAAACAGAATAATGACGGTGTTCATCAGCAAGCCGGTTATCGCAGAGAACGTGGTCTGCGCGTGACCGAAGAGCTGTTGTGGATCGGGCAGCAAGCTCTGGAGCGATCCGTTTTCCGAGTCGCCGTTTTCTTCATCCGGCGCTGAAAATCCCATCTCGGCCAGCTGTTCGCTTAGTGTCGTGACGTGGGTCGATGCAATCTCTAGAAGATTGCGCGCTTCATTAACCATGCGCACGCCGCCCCAAACTGTGGCCACCAACATCACCACACAAAGCAGCGTGGTCACGATCCCAAGACGCGCGAGTCGATGAATGCGCCAGACCTTGCCCAGACCGAAGGTCGCGACATCCAGCACCACAGCCAGAAGAATTCCGGCAAAGATGAGCAGCACCATATCCGACAGCGCATAAAGCAGCACGACACCGGCCACGGCCAGAACGGCCACCATAATGGTGTTAACGGGAATGGACGAAAACGGCCGGGGCACAGGCATGGATGTCGGTCGACGGGTGGAATGTCAGTAAGGCCGCCTACTCAGCAAACCCCATGCAAGGCCACGATAGCGAGCCTCTCGACCGGCCCTTTACCCGGTACGTTAGCCCGCCGGAGCCTGTTCCAGCAGTTCAGCGAAACCCGCTTCGAATGCAGGAATTCGGGATTGCTCGTTATAAAACGGCAAGCCCCATATGGCGTAGTGCCGGTCTTTGATGAGACGGACGAGCTTAGCTTCATCTTTAAGCGTATTTAGGAACCGTTCCTTCCATTCGTCGGCACGCAACAGATGTTGCCCCTTCGGTTCAATAAATACTTGCCAATGGTGGGCCTCGTGCGGCGCTTTACCGTTCAAGAAGAGAACGAAATCCGGCTCCATGGCGCGGCCTTCATCGAAACTGTACAGCTTGAAATGTTTCTCGTTTCGCAACAACCAGATGTCGCTATATCGCTCGCGGAGGGCGTCGATGTGCTTGCCGATATAACGAATCAGCAGCTTTTCTTCCGATGTGCCGAAGCAATCATTGAATGCGTACCAATCAGCGGCGCCCAGATTCAGGTGATAAGCCGAGGCCTCGGCCGGGTTATTCATGGAAACGCCGAACTCCTTGTCGTCGCTTCCATCCAGCGAGAAGTTAAGCGTCTTATCGGTAAACACTTCCCGAATGGGGTAGGGCCTGAATTCCCGTGAGCCGCGGAACTCGTGTAAGTTGGCCGGCAACACGTCGGCCAGCTCATGCAGCAGCTGTAAGGCGATGTCTAGCTGATGATCGGGGCTCAGCTTATCAACCATGCCCGGGGGGCCACTGACTTCCACCCGCACACTGGCGAGGTACTGGGGCGCGGTGATGAACTCGTTCACGCTACGTAGTTCCGGCAGGTAACGCCGTAAATTCGAAAAGCTGTAGAACTCGATCTTTTGGACGGCTTTGCGCAGCACCGCAGCGGCGAAATTCGCCAACGTATAGTCTTTTCGTTGAAGATCGGTGCCCGGAAAGCTGGTGCTCGTGTCAAAGGCCAGTGTTGTTTGGCTAGTGCCCGTACGCAACGACACACGATGCACGACGTCAAGAAAAGCCTTTGGCAAGCCGGCGGCCGCTGCGGCCGAGTGGCGCACCCTTTTATTAAGGAAAATCCATCCAGATTCGTATATCGGCGTGTCTTTGAATGACTGTTTGAGCTTTAACGCGACGCTACGCGTATTGGGCGCACGGATACCCAGAACCGTCAGAGCCGTATGCAGTTCCTGCACGTATTTCGGATTATGTGCGCAGTGGTAGTACAGCTCCTCCAGAACGCGGTATTCGTTCTCGAGGTCGCTGTCGTATTTCCGCATGTCGATCGGCTGCTCCGGCGATACACGGAATGGGCAGTAGCGGGCGCCCCGGCCGATCAACTGCGCTTCACTCATCGTGGTTTTGCCAATGGCGTTGGCCTTGCTGTCGCGCGTGTCGTACAGGCGCACGATGTCGTACAAGTTCAGAACGTCCCAGCCTTCGTTCAGTTTATCCACCGCAAACACGGCCCGCAGGCCGTTGGTTTCCATGGTGTTTACCAGAATCTGTTTGGCTTCACTTTCGTCTTTGGAATTCACTTCCAGCAGCTTGTCGGCCGCGAAGTCGTCGCGTAGCTCCATGGCCAGGTTCTCGGGCGTGATGCCAAGCTGCTCGAAGTATAGAAATGCGCTCTGTATAGCCGGAGCGTTGCATTCACTCTGCAATCGCGCCAGTTCAGCACCATTCAAGCGTTGAATATTCTCGATAAATAGCCGGTGAAACGCCTGGCTCGCCGGGATCGTTCTTGACTTGATCAACAAGACGGGCAGGGTGGTGCGCCCCATCCGTTCAAATAATTTTCGTCGGTACTGGCTCAGTATGACGGCCTGAAGCGTGCGTTCCCATGGGTCGAGATCGGCCTGCAAGACCTTCACTTCCTTGGAATAGCCGTCTTTGCGGAACTCCCGCAAGGGGTAATCCACCAGCAGCCTCGGCCGGTACTTTTCGGCCAGCTCGGGTGCCGACAAATCAACGGTGGCCGTGAATTCCAGCAGAACATTCCCCGGATCAGCGCGAAATATTCGCATCACCGTAGATTCCCACGACTCGGACTCGAACAGCGCCTCCTGGTTCGCAGCCGCCCCGCGCTTGGTATCGACATTGATGTGGTGTGCCTCATCCGAAATCAATACCACCCGCTTGTCCTGGAAATCGTCGAGCGTCAGGCTGTCTTCCCGGGGATTCTGCATCGTGGTGTGCAGGCCCTGAATGGTAGTGAACAGGATGTTGATGTCGTGCGACGAACCCGCCTGGAAGTTGCTCACTTCCCGGATACGAACGGGCGTGTCACCGACCGCAAGCGCCGGCGCAAACAAATACTTGGGCGACGCGGGATTCAGGAAATTCTCTCGCGTCTTGTTGATGATGTTGGTGCTGTTTACGAAGAAGAGGAAGTTTCGATACCCCCGCGAATGAAGGTAAAGCATGCTGGCCGCCATCATGAGCGTCTTGCCGGCGCCAGTGGCCATGAGAAACAGCAGCTGATGGTGCGATAGCGGCTTGCCGTCGAAGTCTTCGTCCCAGTAGTTCAGCAGGTAGCGCAGCGCTTTCTCTTGATAGGGGCGCAAAGTGAAGCGGGGATTCAGATTCGCTGTGATCGCGTCGGGAATAGGCCGGCGGTTGATATGGCGGGCACCCAATTCCCGCTCCATCGATTCATAGAGCTTGGCGGGCACGATCATGTCAGGCTCCGAAGAACTGGCGGTTTAGGGCCTTGTCGGCGTCGCTGAATCCCCAGCTCTCATCGTCAATCTCCGAATACGGGACATACAGCATATTCTTATCGAGGGTTTCGATCAGCAGCCGCTTGCAGTCGGCCATAGACAACGCAGCCCAGTCGGGTGCCTGAGTGTCGAACTGCTGCACATTCACTCGGTACGACAAGAATGCGCGTTCGCGCATGTCGCTCCATATTTGCTCGAGTTCTTCTGCGCTGCGGGCCGCGCGCACGCGTTGAACGAAAGCCTCGTTTGCCTCGGCCAGTCGGGCATAAACGAACTCACCGCCACCGCGCCATTGCAGCGTGCTCGATACGCCGTCGGGGTCGCCGGCAATGACGTTCTTAAGGCGAGCGAGTGTGGTGGTTTCAACGTAGTCGAGTTGTTCTATGCCGATATAGCGGCGCCCCATCTTATGCGCCACGGCCGCAGTGGTGCCGCTGCCCAGATGAAAGTCCAGAACGACCCCATCGGGCGGGCACGATGCCGAGATGATCCGGTGAAGCAGCTCTTCGGTCTTCTGGGTTTTGAAGCCGATGGCCTCTTTTGCCGAGTTATTCAGCTTGTCGAGGTGCCAGACATCGTCGACCACCACACCGGCCTTAAGAACATCTTCGATATACATCTTCGTGCGTTTGCCGCCACCTGCGTCTGACAGAACGTATTCGCGGCCCTCGTCGTCGACCAGCAGCTTCTGCTTTCTTTTCCGCACGTACGCTTCTTTGGATTCCCATTGTTCGAAGAACGACGCAAAGTAGGGCGAATCCGACTTTCCGTACATCAAGAGGGTGTCGTGGCGACGCTCGAAGCGATTGCTCAGTTTCTTGTTCCAGCCACTGTAGTGCCAGATGATCTCGTTACGGAAATAGTGTTCGCCGAAGATCTCGTCCATGAGCACCTTCAGATAGTGCCCTTCGTTGTGGTCGATGTGTACATAAATCGTGCCGCTGGGTCGCAGTAAGCGTTTGGCGGCTTCGAGCCTTGAACGCATAAAGCTCAGCCATGTCGACCGGCTGAAGCGGTCGTTGTACCGGAAGCTGTCGTTCTCGGTATTGAACGGCGGGTCGATATAGATCAGGTCGATGCCTTCTTCATACACCGGCATAAGAGAGTGCAACGCCAGCAGGTTATTGCCACGGATGATCAGGTTGTCTTCCGCGCTGATGGATTCGGCCTTCTGCTCGCCTTTGTTGCTGAAGCGGGTGAAATCCGTGAACGCCTTGGGAGCCAGCAACCGGTCGATCTCGTCTGGAGCCAGGGTCTCGTTCCAGAACACTTCATTGCGTTGAGCGTCTTCACGGTCTTGCCCGCCTTCGAGTACGCAATCCTTATACGGCCAGGCCAGTACGACATCGTGCCGTTCGGCAAGATAATCGTCGCCCGCCGTCAGGCCGATCCGATTTCGGTAGGCCGTGTACGAATCGGGTAGAAATTGCTTGTTGTTCACGAAGCGCTGGAATTTGACCTTGTCGAATACGGCGATATCGCCCAGGTCGGCGAAGAAGTGCTGTCTCAGGCGATCGTTGCTGCGCAGCAGGCGCAGCAGGTCGGGGTCGAGGCGCAGAGCACGCTCGATCGCCAGATTCTTTAACAAGCGGCCCTCTGCCACCAAGCTGTCGTCACTGCTTAGCAGCGTGACCAGTTCGTCGTACAGGTTCTGCATGAATGTCGTATCGGGTGGGTGTAACGCAACGCCCGAAGTATACGGGGTGGCGAAGAACCGGGTACCACATTCAAGGGGTGTTTACCGCGTGCGGCGGTCGGCGGCGTCAGCCAGCAAGGGCGGTAGCGGGCAGTCGAGAGAGTCAGCTATTGCACGCAAGAGCTCGGCTTGCGTAACGGTGACGACGCCGTCGTGTTCTACGGCCCGAGCGAGCGCCTGTAGCAACAGCCGCTTGTCAGACGGCGCCAGGTTCGCCAAGCGAATCACGGCCGGCTCCAATGCCGCAGGGGTTGCAGCATCGGCCGAGCGTAACGTCAATTCCGGCAAGGGCAAGCCGCTCACTGCGGCGTCAAACGCAAGACGTGCGTCCGCATCGTTCTCGTGTCCGGCATGCGCAAGCGCCGAAATCAGTACTTCGCAATCGTCGCGTGATGTGTTGAGGGCGGTGGTGTTCGCAGGCTGTGCCGGTTCTTCTATGTTGTGCACCACGATCCGGTACAGTGCCCACTCCATCAGGCTGACGTGGCGGTCGGCCATGATAAGGCCGTCTAGACAGGCTCTGAACCGGATGTACTGTTCGTCTGACAGCTGTTTGAGCGCAGGTAGCGACAACGCCACTAAGGGTAGGCGCGAGCGTGGATCCAGTACCGCTACTGAATCGGCCAACTCTACGACATGGCGATACGTGTCGGGCTCCGCATGGCGTTCCAGGGCCTCTAATTGTCGCGCTCTAACGGGTTCCGACGCGTCGAGCATCAACCCGTAAATGAGCGCGCGGGCGGAATAGACGTCGTGCGCGGCCTCGCGCAACACGGGGTCAATTCGTGCGATGGTCTGCTGTGCGTAGTTAACATGCTCGGGGCTCGGCTGACCAATGGCCTCTATGGCGTCAAGCGATGCGCGGGCGGGCAATACGCTTTCCTGCCAGGGTAGTGCGCTGCGGCCAATGGTTCCTGCCGCTGCGGCGAGCACCGCATGACGTGCGGCGGATGAGCGATCAATGTCGGGCCTGGCCTCGGAAGCAGGGCGAGCTTCCGGCACGGTAAAGTTGCCATCCCAATCGGGTTGAACCCGGCGAATGCGCTGCTCGAGCGGTGGGTGGGTCGCCATAAACCGGCTGAACGCGCTCCCCACCGCAGGGCTGAAGAACATGTGGCTGTACTCAGTAGCGTTTGGGGCCTGGACCTGCGAGCCGGCGTGGTAGCCGCCGATCTTCTTCAGCGCGTTGGCGATTCCGTCGGGATTCCGGGTGAACTGCACCGCCGATGCGTCGGCAAGAAATTCGCGTTGTCGGCTGACGGCGGCCTGGATCAGACGGCCGAAGAACGTCCCGGCGAAACCGACCACCACGAAGAGCAGGCCGATGGCCATCATGATGAATGCGGAATTATCGCGGGAGCTGCTACGCCGCCACGGGGCGCTACGCAGCAAGATATAGCCCATGAGGCCGATGAGCAGAATGCCGTTGAGGGTGGCCACCAGACGTGTGTTCAGCCGCATGTCGCCATGAAAGATATGGCTGAACTCGTGTGCCACCACCCCTTGTAGTTCTTCGCGGTTAAGTAGTGTGATGCATCCGCGCGTGACCCCAATCACCGCGTCCTGGGGGGTGTGGCCCGCCGCGAACGCGTTGATGCCTGGGTCCTCCATGACATAGACGGGGGGAACGGGGATGCCCGACGCAATGGCCATTTCCTCGACCACGTTCAGTATCTTGCGCTCTTCGAAGTCGGTGGTGGACGGGTCAATGGGGCGTGCGTTCAGCGATTCCGCCACCGCCTTGCCACCACGTCGTAGCTGAAAGTGTTTGAACACGCTGCCGGCGATGACTACCCCCACCACCAGCGCCGCCACGGTGCCAACGAGCTGCCAGTCAAGAACGGCGAGCCATTGAGACAAGAAGCTTTCGGCCGTAGCGGGTTCGTAGGGATTGGTGGGGTCGCTCGGGCCAAGCAAGGCGAGTATGGCCGCGACCGCGACTGAGGAGATCGCGATCAGCCCGGCCACTGCCAGGCACAGCAGTATGACGAGCTTGCCGGTATTGCGCTTCGCCTGCTCCTGTTCTTCGAAGAAGTTCATCGCAGTACCATCAGAAGGAAACTTGCGGCGCAGCCTGGATTGCCTGACTGTCTTCGAACTCGAGTAGGGCGGCATCCTGGGAATGGCCGAAAGCGCCGGCCACCAGCACCGGCGGGAAGCTCTGCTTGTAGGTGTTGTAGGCCATCACCGAGTCGTTGAACGCCTGGCGAGCAAACGCGACCTTGTTCTCGGTGCTGGTGAGCTCTTCAGAGAGCTGCTGCATGTTCTGCGAGGCCTTCAGGTCGGGGTACGCTTCCATAACGACGTTCAGTCGGCCTAGCGCACTGCCTAAAGCCCCTTCAGCGCCCGCCAATTGGCCCATGGCGGCCGGATTCCCGGGATCGGCGGCGGCGGCCTGCAGGCCTTGCGCCGCGTTATTGCGCGCCCTCACTACGGCGTCGAGCGTTTCACGCTCATGGGCCAAGTACGCTTTTGCCGTTTCCACCAGGTTTGGAATGAGGTCGTAGCGGCGTTTGAGCTGTACCTCAATTTGCGCGAAGCTGTTCTTGTAGCGGTTGCGCAAAGAGACGAGCCGGTTGTAGATGCTGATGAAGTAGATGACCAGGATGGCCAGCGCAACAAGAATGATGACTGTGGCAATACCCATATTCCCTTCCCGATGGCAAAAATAGTTTTGCAAATGAGCAACACAGCACGCGTCGTGCCACCCGGGCACGCGCGCAATAAAAAACCCGCAAAGCGTATGGCTTTACGGGCTTGGAAACCGGTTCGAAACGAGTTCTGAACGGGTTTTAAATTTGGTAGGCAGTACTGGATTCGAACCAGCGACCTCTACGATGTCAACGTAGC
>CAZPYF010000017.1:0-18807 GCA_964590015.1 uncultured Burkholderiaceae bacterium | reverse complement strand
GTTGCCACGATTCGACGCCTTTGCCGTGCTTGAGCCAGAAATTCTCGGGCAGCGGCATGACCCCGTCGTACAGAAGGTCGGAGTCATCCAGCACCCGGTCGTTCAGATAGTCTTCGGCATGCATGCCCAGGGCGCGCGCCTTCAACCGGATATTGATGTCTTTCGAAACCAGCACCACCGTGCGCTTCGGGTGCAGCGCCTTCAGAGCATGCACGACCCCCAGAATCACGTGGTCGGCCTTACCCATGGGCAGCTCGACGGGAAGCGTGGTGTCGAGCGCCGAGGTCTGCAGCAGCAGTTGCCCCAACGCTTCGACGTTGCCGGCGCTATCGAGGTTGACGCCTTTGTCGAGTTCAGTGGATTCCGTTACCAGAGCGTCGAGAAAGCGGCTGACCTGGCGCGCGTTGCGGGCGACTTCCGACATGCCCTTCTTGTGATGATCCAGCTCTTCGAGCACGATCATCGGCAGGTAAATGTCGTGCTCTTCGAACTTGAAGAGCGAGTTCGAATCGTGCAGCAGCACGTTGGTGTCGAGCACAAACAGCTTGCGGCGGGCGGCCGGCAGGCGTACCCGCTTACGAGCTACCGGGCGCGGCTGTTGTGGCGGCGCCGCCTGCTGCCGTTCCGCCTGCTGTGATGGTGTGGTGACGACAGCGTGCGGGGCCTCTTCAACCACGGTTTCGCCGGGGGCTGCGACTGAAGCCGCTTCGGCCGGTGCGGCGGCCGCTGTGGGCGTGGCGGCAGGTTCAGCAGCCGCAGAACGTGCGGGAGCCGGCGCCTTGGCGGCACGGCCCGCGCTCTTGCCGGCGCGCGCAGTGTTCTTCGTGGCGACAGGGGCTTTGGCCGGCTTGGCTTTGGCCACCGGTTCGACCTCTACGGGCACCGCTGCCTCGTCGACGACGAGCTCGCCGGCATTGTCGACGTTGACCCGGTCTCCCATTCGAACTGGCGGTTTGGGTAACGGCATGGACGTGTGCTCCTATGGGGGTGTCGGGGGCGAAGCTTAGTGTTCGCGTACGGCCTGCAATACGGCTTCAACGTGGCCGGGAACGCGCAGTCCGCGCCATTCCCGAATCAGCACGCCATCTGCGTCGATGAGAAAGGTGCTGCGCTCTATGCCGCGCACTTGTTTCCCGTACATGTTCTTCATTTTGATGACACCGAACAAATTGCAAAGGGTCTCATCGGGGTCGGAGATCAAGGCGAAAGGTATGCCTTGCTTGGCCGCGAAGTTCTCGTGCGACTTGAGAGAGTCGCGCGACACACCGATGATGCGCGCGCCTGCGGCGACGAACTCATCGTGATGGTCGCGAAACCCTTGTGCCTGGGTGGTGCAGCCCGGCGTGTTGTCTTTAGGGTAGAAGTACAGCACGGTCAGGCTGCCTTTGAGGCTCTCAAGGGTAACTTCGCCTTGGGTCGAGACAGCGGTGAAGGGCGCAACAGTGTCGCCCACGGTAACTGACATTATTCGGCTTCCTGTGTAGGGATCAGGGCGGCCACGACGCGCCGGCCTTCGGCCATGAGGATGTTGTACGTGCGCGCAGCAGCCTGGGTCGACATGGCTTCAACGCCGATACCCAAGCGCTGCAGTGGCGCAGTAAGGTCGCGACTGAGCATCACCTGCCGATCGCCCGTACCGATGAGTACGACTTCGGTACCCGAGGTGTTTTGCGGCGGCGTGTCGTCGAGGAACGCCATGGGATCGGCTGCGGCCGCTTCAACGCCGGCGATTTCTTGCAGTGCAGCAAGAGTGAGTTGTGCCGCCTCGCTGATGGGCCAGGATTCAATCGGGCCCTCGGGGCCAAAACGCACGGAGTGCCGATACGCGGCGCCGTTGATTTCAATGAAGCCCGCGCCGTAGGCGGTAACGGTATTCAGACCCGGGCTGGATTCTTTCTGTAGTAACAAGAGAGGCTCCCAAGTGGGTTTTCATCATAGCGCATGCCGGCTGCCGGGGTGAGGAGCGCGGCACAGCGAATCGATTAAACTAGACGACATTTGCCGCCATCGCGGCCTTTACCATAGATTATCTGCCAAGGATCACCATGAGCACGTTTCCCCGCATCGAGCGTTTGCCTCCGTATGTCTTCAATATAACGGGTGAACTCAAGATGGCGGCGCGTCGGCGTGGGGAAGACATCATTGACATGTCGATGGGCAACCCCGACGGCCCCACCCCTACCCATATTGTCGAGAAACTCGTCGAGGCGGTACACCGCCCCGACACGCACGGATACTCGGTGTCGCGGGGTATACCGCGCCTGCGTAAAGCCATTTCCGGCTGGTACGAGCGCCGCTTCGATGTGCAGATCGATCCCGATTCCGAAGCCATCGTCACCATCGGTTCCAAAGAAGGCCTGGCGCACCTGATGCTCGCCACCCTTGATCGTGGCGATACCGTGCTGGTGCCGAATCCGAGCTACCCGATTCACATCTATGGTGCCGTGATCGCGGGTGCCAACATCCGGTCGGTGCCCATTGTGCCCGGCCTCGATTTCTTCGAGGAAATCGAGCGCGCGGTGCGCGAAACCATACCGCGACCCAAGATGATGATCCTGGGCTTTCCCAGCAATCCAACGGCCCAGTGCGTCGACCTGTCGTTCTTCGAGCGCATTGTGGCGCTGGCCCGGGAACACAACATTCTCGTGGTGCACGACCTGGCTTATGCCGACATCACGTTCGATGGCTATGTTGCGCCGTCGATCATGCAGGTGGAAGGCGCCCGCGATGTGGCGGTGGAGTTCTTCACCATGAGCAAGAGCTACAACATGGCCGGCTGGCGTGTCGGGTTCATGGTGGGTAACCCGCAATTGGTCAGCGCGCTGGCGCGCATCAAGAGCTACCACGATTACGGCATGTTCACCCCCATACAGGTGGCGGCCATCGCAGCGTTGGAAGGGCCGCAAGAGGGGGTTGCCGAAGTGGTGGCCCAATACCAGAGTCGCCGCGATGTTCTGGCCAAGGGCCTGCTCGAAGCGGGCTGGCCGGTCGACATTCCGAAGGCGTCGATGTACATCTGGGCACGCATTCCAGAAGCCTATCGCTCGATCGGCTCACTGGAATTTTCGAAGCGGCTGCTTGCCGATGCGAAGGTGGCGGTTTCGCCGGGTGTGGGTTTTGGCGAATACGGCGACGAATACGTGCGCTTCGCATTGATCGAAAACGAGCAACGTATTCGCCAGGCGGTGCGCGGCATTAAAGATATGTTCCGTAAGGACGGTGTAGGGAAATGAGTTCCACCAGGGAAATGGCTTCCATCAAAGTCGGTTTATTGGGTCTGGGCGTAGTCGGAGGCGGCACCTGGAAAGTCTTGCAAAGCAATGGTGAAGAGATCGCCCGGCGTGCCGGGCGGCGCATTGAAGTCACCGCCGTGGCGGTGCGTGACCCCGAAAAGGCGCGCAAGCTGCTGGGCGACAGCCCCATTCGCATAACAACCGACGGGCTCGACATTGCCCGTGATCCCGACATCGACATCGTTGTGGAGCTCATCGGCGGCGAAACTACGGCGCTCGAATGGGTGATGGAGGCGATTGCTCAGGGCAAGCACGTTGTCACGGCCAACAAGGCCTTGTTGGCGAAGCACGGCAACGCGATTTTCGACGCGGCCAGCGACAAGGGCGTGATGGTGATGTTCGAAGCCGCTGTCGCCGGCGGCATTCCCATCATCAAGGCTATTCGTGAAGGCCTCACGGCCAATCGCATCGATTGGATCGCGGGCATCATCAACGGCACGACCAACTTCATCTTGTCGGAAATGCAGTCGCGCGGCCTGCCGTTCAATTCCGTGCTGGCCGAGGCTCAACGCCTGGGCTACGCCGAGGCCGACCCCACGTTCGACATCGAAGGCGTCGATGCCGCTCACAAGCTCACGCTGTTGGCGTCGCTGGCTTTTGGTATACCCGTGCAGTTCGATAAAGCCTGCATCGAAGGTATCGCGAAACTTGAGGCCGAAGACATCCAGCATGCCGCCCGGCTGGGCTATCGCATCAAGCTTCTGGGGATCACGCGGCGTCGCCCCGATGGCATCGAGCTGCGCGTGCATCCCACGCTGATTCCCATCGACCATCTGCTGGCGAACGTCGACGGTGCCATGAACGCGGTTCTGGTGCAGGGCGACGTCGTGGGCCCAACGGTGTACTACGGGCAAGGTGCGGGCGAAATGCCTACCGCTTCCGCAGTGGTGGCCGATCTGGTCGATGTGGCCCGGCTTGAGTCTGCTGACCCGGAACATCGGGTGCCCCATCTGGCGTTCCAGCGCGATGCCGTGAAAGACATCCCGATCCTGAGCGCCGACGATATCGAGTCATCGTATTACCTGCGTTTGCGGGTGGAAGACCGCCCGGGCGTGTTGTCGGAAATCTCGCGCATCCTGGCCGACGCCGGAATCTCCATTGGTTCCATGTTCCAGGAGCCGAACGAGCCCGGCGAGGCGTCCATCATCTTCCTGTTGCACCGTTCCCGCGAAGGCGCGGTCAGCGCCGCCATACAGAAAATGCACAAGCTTCCCTTCGTGCGCTCTGAGGTCACCCGGCTGCGCGTTGAGGACCTGATATGAAATACGTCTCTACTCGCGGGGGCATGGCCCCGCAGCCTTTCAGCGATATTCTGCTCGAAGGCCTGGCGCCCGACGGCGGTTTGGCTCTGCCGGAAACGATTCCGCAGGTATCGGCCGCCACGCTCGAATCATGGCGTTCGCTGGGCTATGCAGAGCTGGCCGCCGAGATTCTGGGGCTGTTCATCGACGATATTCCGGCCGACGATCTGCTTGCGCTCACGCGGGCTGCGTATAGCCGCGACGTCTTTCCCGGCGAACAGATGGTGCCCCTCAAACCATTGGGCGGCAATGTAAGCCTGCTCGGCTTGTCGGAAGGGCCCACACTTGCGTTCAAAGACATGGCCATGCAGTTCCTGGGTCAGGTTTTCGAGTACGTACTGACGCATCGTGGCGCCACGTTGAATATCCTGGGCGCGACATCGGGCGATACCGGCTCGGCCGCTGAATACGCCATGCGTGGCAAGCGGGGCGTCAACGTGTTCATGCTCTCGCCACAGGGTCGCATGAGTGCCTTTCAGCGCGCGCAGATGTATTCGCTGCAAGATTCGAACATTCACAATATTGCGATCGACGGCGTGTTCGACGACTGCCAAGACATTGTGAAGACGCTGGCAGGCGATCTCGCGTTCAAAAGCACCTATCGGCTGGGGGCAGTCAACTCCATCAACTGGGCCCGCATCGCGGCGCAGGTGGTGTACTACTTCTGGGGCTGGTTGCGTGCCACGCCGGCTGGTTCCACCGCCCCGGTGTCGTTTTGCGTGCCGTCGGGCAACTTCGGCAATATTCTGGCCGGCCACATTGCCCGCGAGATGGGGCTACCGGTGCGCCGTCTTGTGCTGGCCACCAACGAAAACAACGTTTTGGAAGAGTTCTTCCGCACGGGGGTGTATCGCCCCCGATCTGCGGCGCAAACCCATGCGACATCGAGCCCGTCCATGGATATTTCCAAAGCATCGAACTTCGAGCGGTTCGTGTTCGATCTGCTCGATCGCGACCCGCAACGCCTGAAAGCGCTGTGGCGCGAACTCGAAGAGCAGGGCTACTTTGACCTGAGCGCGCTCAAGTCGACGCTCGAAGCGCGCTATGGGTTCGTGTCGGGCACGAGCTCGCATGCCGATCGGTTGGCCACCATCCGGCGCACCTACGAGGAAACCGGCGTTCTCATCGACCCGCATACCGCCGATGGCGTGAAGGTGGCGGCGGCCTTCGTGGAGGAGGGCGTTCCGATGCTGGTATTGGAAACAGCGCTGCCCGCAAAGTTTGCGGAAACGATACGTGAGGCGCTGGATATCGAACCGCCGGTGCCCGAGCATCTCGCAGAGCTACACACCTTGCCGCAACGAGTCGTTGAGATGGCCTGTGATGCAGAAAAGGTGCGCGACTATATTCGCGAGTTTGCGCCCTTGCCGGAGTCCGAGTCGCCTTAAGGGCCCAGGTCGCTCGCGCGCCTCAGACGGGCGAGCGGCCCGAAGCATGCAGCAGGCGCACCGCGTCGCGCCCGCTGCGAACTGCTCCTTCCAGCACCGCCGGGTAACCGGTGTCCGTCCAGTCTCCGGCCACCCAAATTCTTGGCCAGGGGGTGCGGTTCCCGGGGCGCTTGAGCCCCGGCACAGCGCGGAAGGTGGCACGTTTTTCCGCAATCAGAGCGTGCCGCGCCACCGCCGGCATGGCACCGCCCCGAATCTGTTCCTTTAATTGCTCCAGCATGCTCGCCACCGCCTGTGGGCGTGGCTGGGTGAGTAGCGCGTCGGCGTCGCTCACCACGACATGTAGCAGCCGCGCCCCGGCATCCTGCCCCTGAAACACCCATTGCCCGAAGTGGCCGCGCGCGCGATCTTCATGCAGAAGCAGCATTGGCGCCGGCAGGCGCCACGGTGCCTGTAATTCCAGAGTGAGTGTTGCGATCGGTGCATGCTCGAAGGCTTTGAGCTCGGCGATAAACTCGGCGGTGCCGGGCCGCGGCGGCAATGTGGCCAGCAAGCGCGCGGTCGAAGGGGTGTTGGCACACACCACAATCGCGTCGTAGGCATCGGGGGCGTCATCGACCGTCAGCGTTTCGCGCGTGGCGTAGTGAAGATGCCGCGCCGTGTGGGGCTGGCGGAGCGCGAAACGATGGGTCGGTTCGCCGCCGGTGTGCGGCAGAGCGTGCCGGTTCGCCCATTGTTCAACACAGGCCGGCCAGAGTTCCGTGAGACCCATGCGGGGAATGAGCATGTCGCTGGCTGCGCGTTGTGACGCGCCCAGACTGTCGCGCAGTACGCGAGCAAACAACCGGGCGCACGCTGTCTCAACGGGTGTATTGAGCGTGGCGATACATAAGGGAACCCACAGCAGGCGCTGAAGGCGTGGAGGTTGACCGCTCGCGTTGAGCCACTGCTGAACGGTCCACCCTTTGGGGGTCTTCCATGCACGCCGTCGTAAGGTCAGCATGGCGCGTAGCGCCGCCTGCTTTTCGCTCCAGCTCAAGCCTCGCGCGGTCAGTAACGCCACAGCGATATTTAATGGAGCCGGAAGCAGGGGAGGGGCCCGCAGGCGCAGCGAGGCGTCGGCACTGCGTACGTTCAACGGCAGACGATGGAACTGCTGCTCGGGGTCGAGCCCAAGGGTGAGCATCAGCTCAAGCGTGGCCGTATAGGCGCCCAGAAGGATGTGCTGGCCGTTATCAATCGTGGCATCCAGCGCGGGCGTGTGAACACTGCGGGCTCGCCCGCCCAATGCACCGGCCGACTCGTGAAGCACGACGTCATGGCCCAGCTGCAATGCGGTGACGGCAGCGCTGAGTCCGGCCCATCCACCGCCTATGATCGCCAGCTTCACCGCAGCTCCGCCGACAGCCGCGCGTGGGGTCTCATTTTTCCAGGCGGCGCGCCAGCCATTGGCCGCCGCCTACCCAAGTGCGCCAGGCGAGCCAAAACTTGCGTATGGGCGTGAGGGAAATTCGCTGATCGAGCACATGCCAGCCGTCGCGCTCAATTTCGTCGAGCAGGGTGGCGTAGATCGCGGCCATCATCAGGCCGGGGCGCTGGGCACGCCGCTCTTCTTTTGGTAAGGCGCGTAGGGCGGCCCGATAGTGTTCGCGTGCTCGGTTCGTTTCGAACCGCATGAGTTCCACAAAACGGTCGGAATGCATGGCGCCCATGATCTCGGCAGGTTTCACGCCGAAGCGTTCAAGGTCTTCCTGCGGAAGATAAATGCGCCCGCGGCGCGCGTCGTCGCCGACATCGCGAATGATGTTGGTCAGTTGAAACGCGGTGCCCAATTGCCGGGCGTATGCGAGTGTGGCGGGCGTAACCGGCCCGAAGATGCCCGCAGACATCTCGCCGACCACGCCGGCGGCATGCCAGCAGTATTTGCTGAGCGCAGGCCAGTCGGGATACCGGAGCTGGTCGAGATCCATTTCCATGCCGTCGACCACCGCGTAGAGCTGTCGGTCGGTGATGCCAAATGGCTCGACATGAGGCAACAATGCCTTCATGACGGGATGTTCGGCGCGCCCTTGGAACAGGGCGTCGATCTGGGTGCGCCACCATGCCAGCTTCATGCGGGCCACCGACGATTCCTTGCACTCGTCGACCACGTCGTCGACTTCCCGGCAAAAGGCATAGAGGGCCGTGATGGCACGCCGCCGCTCGGGCGGCAGAAACAGGAAGGCGTAGTAGAAGCTTGAGCCGCTGCGCGCGGCCTTTTCTTGACAGTATTGATCGGGATTCATTTGAAAAGGGCTCTCTGCGCCATGCGCAACCAGTCGATGCGCCGCAACACCGGACGTCGCTCGAAGACGTCATAGTTTAATTGTTCCAGCCGTTCCAGGATCATCAAGCCGCCCTGGATCACGAGGCGCAACTCGAGGCCGGCTCGGAATGGCACCCGGCGTGTCAGCGGAACGCCTTCCAGAAGCAGGCCACGCGCCTGTTCTACACGTTCCTGCATGAGGGTGCGCCAAGCGGGGAGAAGGGCCGCATCAGCCGTATTGTCTGTCGTGGCGGGCAGTCGGCCGGCGTCGGTGCAACGGCCGATCCAGTCTTCCGGCACGCCATGGCGTTCGCGCGCGTCGCGCGGCAAATAAACACGGCCCTTATGCCAGTCGATCGCGACGTCCTGCCAGAAGTTCGTGAGCTGCAAGCCTGTACAAATCGCGTCTGATCGGCGCAGATCCGCCTCGTCGTGGCAGTTGTACAGATGAAGGAGCAATCGGCCCACCGGGTTGGCGGAGCGTCGGCAGTAGCTCAGCAGTTCGGCGTCGCTGTCGTATCGATGCTTCACAACGTCTTGTTCAAACGCGAGCAGCAGGTCGCGCAGCGGGTCGATGGGCAGGGCGTGACGCTCCACCGTGGCTTTCAACGGCTGGAAGATGTGCGGGTGTGGCAGTGGCTCGTCGTGGGCAGCCTGCGCGCTAATCAGGTCGAGTGCGCGGTGATACTCGGCCAAGGCTTCCAGGCGTGCCGGCGACGACGCCTCGCCTTCGTCGGCAATGTCGTCGGCGCTGCGCGCATAATGATAGATGTCGCGCACGGCCCCGCGCAGCGATCGCGGAAGAAGCAATGAAGCGACAGGAAAGTTTTCGTAGTGGTCAACGGCCATGACCGGCAGAGTATAAGCCGCCGGGTTTGTTTCACCGGCTGCGACCCCCGCTCGGGAATGTCGGTCGTGGCTTAACGAAGTGGCGACAAGTGGTTTAGACTTCGCTCTGGTGGCTCGAGAGGGTGTGCATGCGGCGCAAGCCGGCGGTGCCGGTTCTTCACGAGCTCGCACTATGTCGAGGAAGCACATGCCACGTCCGATTATGGCCACGATTTCGATTCCGGCCATGCAACACAACTTACAGCGCGTCGTCTCGGGTCTTGCTACGCAGGCCCGCAAGGCGGGGCGCGACGCGCCCAAGGTGTGGGGTGTGATCAAAGCGAACGCATATGGTCACGGGCTCCTGCATGGCCTGGATGGCTTCCATGCGGCCGACGGGTTGGCCATGCTCGATCTGGCAGAGGCGGTGGCGTGTCGCGAGGCCGGCTGGAACGGCCCGCTCATGCTGCTCGAAGGGTTCTTCGAACCGTCCGATATATCCGTTGTAGCTACGCATGACCTCACGGTGTCGGTGCACTCGCCCGAGCAGCTGCAAATGCTGGAACAGGCCGTGGTGTCGCGCCCGATCAATGTGAACTTGAAGATCAATACCGGTATGAATCGGCTGGGCTTTGCGCCGTCGGCTGCAGACGCAGCATGGCAGCGGCTCGTGGCCTTGCAGCGCAAGGGCACTATTGCCACGCTGGGTACCATGACGCATTTTTCGCGTGCCGACGATGACGCGACGGTCACGCACTCCCAGTTGACGAGCTTCAGGCACCTCACGGCAGACATGCCGGGCCCCACCAGCGTCTGCAATTCCGCCGCCACACTCACGCCCGACCTTTGGGCGGCACTGCAGGTCGACCGGCCGCAGTGGGTACGCCCGGGCATCTGCTTATATGGCTCGTCTCCCTTCGCCGATCAGCGTGCCGACGAATTGGGGTTGAAGCCGGTGATGACATTGGCCGCTGAGATTATTGCGGTGCAAGATTGCCCGAAGGGCGGCTGCGTCGGTTACGGCCATCTGTTTACGGCCGAACAGCCCACGCGGGTGGGCATCGTCGCGTGCGGATACGCCGACGGTTATCCCCGCCATGCCGGCACCGGCACACCGGTTACGGTCTTGGGGCGCTCCACCAGGCTGCTGGGGCGCGTTTCGATGGATATGCTGGCCGTCGATCTCACCCCGATTGAAGAGGCCGGAGTAGGCGCTCCCGTGGTGCTATGGGGCGAGGGCGGCCCTTCGGTGGATGCGGTGGCGCAGGCGGCCGGTACGGTGGGGTACGAGCTACTGTGCGCCCTGGCGCCGCGTGTGCCGCGTACCATTGTCCCGCCGCAGAATCACGTGCCGGTACGGCAGAGCGGAAATTTACTGGTCGGAGAGCCACGATGAAGGACAAATGCGTGTTGGTCACCGGGGCCACCAAAGGAATCGGTTGGGCCATCAGTCGCCGGTTGGCCGACATGGGTTGCCACGTCGTGGGCTTGGCGCGTCAGACGCACGAGATCGATTTCCCGGGCTATCTTTACCCCTGTGATTTGTCGAATGCCGGCGAAACTGAAGAGGTGCTTCGCGTTATTCGCGAGAAATACCCTGTCGACGGTATTGTGAACAACGTGGGGTCGCTCGAGAGCGCCGTGCTGGGTGAAATCGAGCTGTCGCAACTGTACGGCGCCTTTGACATCAATGTGCGCGTGGCGGTGCAGGTTACTCAGGCGTTTGTCGCAGGCATGAAATCGCGGCGCGATGGTCGCATCATCAATGTGTGCGGCCACCTGGGCCTGGGGTCGGCGGGCCACACCAGTTACGGTGCTGCGAAACAGGGCCTGATCGCCTGTACGCGCACGTGGGCGCTCGAACTGGCCGCCTACAACATCACCGTCAATGCCGTATCGCCGGGCCCGGTCGAAACCGAACCGTTCCGTGCGGCGCATCCCGTAGGCAGCGAAGAAGAACACCATGTCCTGGCCGGCGTGCCCATGGGCCGTTTTGCCCGGCCTGACGAGATCGCGGCGGTCATAACCTTTCTCTTGTCGGACGACGCGGGATTCATTACCGGTCAGGTGCTGGGGGTCGACGGCGGCTACAGCGTGCCGGGGCATCACTGAGGCACGAATGGCAAAGGCAGCACGCAGTCAATATGTCTGTTCCGAATGCGGCGGCACGTCGGCCAAATGGCTTGGCAAATGCCCGAACTGCGAGGCGTGGAACACGCTGACCGAAAGCGCCGTATCTTCCGTTCCCGCCCACCGCTTTGCTCCACTGGCGGGCAGTACCCCCGTGCAAGACCTTTCCGATATCGAGGCGCGCGAGCTTCCCCGGCAGCCTACCGGCATTGCCGAGTTTGACCGGGTACTCGGCGGCGGGCTGGTGCCCGGCTCAGTAGTGCTTATTGGGGGCGACCCAGGTATCGGCAAATCAACCCTGTTGCTGCAGGCGCTGGTGTCGTTGGCTTCAGTGGTGCCGGTGTTGTACATCACGGGTGAAGAGTCTGCGGAACAGGTCGCGCTGCGCGCGAGGCGGCTTGAGCTGCCCACGCAGGGTACACGGCTGCTCGCGGAGATCCGGCTCGAGGCGGTGATGGACGCCATTTCCACGCAGAAGCCGGCGGTGGCGGTCATCGATTCCATTCAGACGCTGTATTCCGGCACGCTGAGCGCGGCCCCGGGTTCGGTGTCGCAGGTGCGCGAGTGTGCGGCTCAGCTCACGCGGCTGGCCAAGCAGACCGGCGTCACGCTGGTGTTCATCGGCCATGTCACCAAAGACGGCACCCTTGCAGGCCCGCGTGTGCTGGAACATATCGTCGACACCGTACTGTATTTCGAGGGCGACACGCATTCATCGTACCGACTCGTGCGCGCCTTCAAGAACCGCTTTGGCGCCGTCAACGAGTTGGGCGTCTTCGCCATGACCGATCGCGGTTTGCGCGGCGTGAGCAACCCGTCGGCCTTGTTTCTCTCTCAACATGACGAGAACGTGGCGGGGGCCTGCATCATGGCCACCCAGGAAGGAAGTCGGCCGTTGCTGGTAGAGGTTCAAGCGCTGGTCGACACCGCGCACGTGCCCAACCCGCGACGCCTCACCGTTGGGCTGGAAGGCGCCCGCCTGGCGATGCTGCTGGCGGTGCTGCATCGGCACGCGGGTGTGGCAACGTTCGACCAAGACGTGTTCGTCAATGCCGTGGGCGGGGTCAGAATCACTGAGCCGGCGGCCGATCTTCCTGTGTTGCTGGCCATCATGTCATCGCTGCGCAACCGACCGCTGCCGCGTGGGCTGGTGGCCTTCGGCGAGGTGGGCCTCGCGGGCGAAATACGCCCAGCCGTGCGCGGGCAGGAACGCCTGAAGGAAGCAGCCAAGCTGGGCTTCAGCATGGCGTTCATTCCACGGGCCAATGCGCCGCGCCAACCCATAGAAGGTCTGGAAATCGTCGCCCTTGATCGCATCGACGCCGCCATGGATCGTTTGCGATAGGGGATGTTTTTGATGCATGTGGCCGAGGCCGAGAGGTAAGCGTGGAACTGCTACTGTGGGTGGCGGCGTGTGTGGTGGCAGGAGCCTCCATCGGCTTTGTGGGCGGCGTGTTGGGTATCGGCGGCGGCCTGCTGGCCATTCCGTTGCTTGGCCTGGCGTTCGGCATGGATCAGCAGATGGCGCAAGGCACCTCGCTCATCATGGTGTTGCCCGCAGTGTTGATGACCGTGCGCAAGTACAACCAGCGCGATCCCATCGATCTCAAGGCGGCTGCAGTCGGCGCGGCCACCGCCATTCTCTTCACCTGGGTGGGCGCGCGGCTGGCCTTGGGCGCCGACCCCGTCTTGCTGCGGCGCGTGTATGCGGCATTCATCCTCTGTATCGCCGGCTTCTATTTTTTTCAAACGTATCGGCGTAGCCGCGCCACCTCTTCAAGAAACACATCAGCAGCGCGAGTCTTCCATCCTGTCTGGTATGCCTTGATCGGATGCCTGGCCGGCCTGACCAGCGGCGTATTCGGCGTGGGTGGCTCGGTGGTGGTCGTGCCCTTGCTGACGACCTGGTTCGGGCTCTCGCAAACGCGGGCGCAGGGCCTCGGGCTCACGATGATCATCCCCGGTACGGTGGTCGCCATGGCCACCTATGGCGCGCATGGCCAGGCCGACTGGGTGGTGGGCATCGCCATGGGGTTGGGCAGCCTGTTTATGGTGCCCTACGGGGTGCGTCTGGCGTACACGTTGCCTGAGCCCAGATTGAAGCTGACATTTGCTTGTATGCTGTTGGTCATCATGATTCTCTTGTTGATCAGCGCCTGACCATGGCTCGTACCACTCCCAACTTTTTACGCCTGGGATTCCAGGCGTTTCTGCGTGATTGGCGCGCGGGCGAACTCCGTCTCTTGCTCCTGGCGCTATTGATCGCAGTGGCCGCCATCACAAGTGTCGGATTTCTTGCCGACAGGGCGGGGCAGGTGCTGGAGCGCGATGCCGCGCAGATGCTCGGTGGCGACCTGGTGCTGCGGGCCGGTCAGCCGTTACCCGACGCGTTTGTCGCAGAAGCCGGTGAGCGAGGGCTCGCCGTCGGGCACACTGTTCAGTTCCCCTCGATGGCCATGCATGGCGAGGCCGGAACGCTGGTGTCGCTCAAGGCCGTCGACGACGCCTATCCGTTGCGAGGCGCACTTCAGGTGTCGCGTACGCCCTCAGACCCGGGCGAGTTTGTCGAAGGCGGCCCGTTGCCGGGCACGATATGGGTCGACAACACGCTGCTTGGCTCGTTGGGCGCCCGCCTCGGAGACCGGCTTGAGGTCGGCGACCTGGCTCTCGAGGTTACGGGCATCATCCGCCACGAGCCCGATCGCGGCACTCAGTTCGTGAATCTGGCGCCACGGCTGATGATGCATATTTCCGACCTTCCGGCTGCCGGTTTGCTGGGCCCGGGCAGCCGGGTCAGGCACTATCTGCTCATTGCCGGAGAACCGGTCGACATACGCGCTTATCGTCAGTGGCTTGAGCCCCGGCTCGAACGGGGACAACGCCTCAGTACGTTGGAAGACAGTCGCCCCGAAGTCACGCGCGTCATCGAACGCGCCGAGCGTTTCCTGGTTCTTGTCGCCTTGATGGCCGTTCTGGTTGCCGCGATCGCAGTGGGGCTTGCGGCTCGCCAGTACACGCGCCGCCACACCGACGGCATTGCAGTGTTGCGGTGCCTCGGAGCCGGTCGTGGCGTACTGCTCGGGGTCTTGTGGGTGGAATTCGCCCTTGTGGCAGCCGTTGGCTCGACGGCGGGTATCGCCTTGGGCTACCTGGCGCATTACGGCTTGGTCGATATGTTGGCGGGCTGGCTCGACACCACGTTGCCGGCCGCGTCGTGGACACCCGCGTTACAAGGCTGGGCGAGTGGGTGCCTGTTGCTGCTGGGGTTTGCGTTGCCGCCGCTGGCGGCACTGCGGCATGTACCGCCTGCCCGCGTACTTCGCCGTGATGCTGCGGCGCACGCCTCGCGGCGCCGGTGGCCCGCTTACCTTATCGCGTTCGCTGCGTTCCTCGTTCTGATCGTCTGGACATCGGGCGAGTGGGTCACCAGTCTTACCCTGGTGGCGGGCTTTGTGGCGGCGTTTCTGGTCTTTGCGCTCGCGGGCTTCATATTGTTGTGGTTGTTGAAGCGTTTGCGGCTGCGCGAAGGCGGCGCACTGGCGTGGCGCTTCGCCATCACCGGTATGGCGCGCCGCCGTGGCCTCACCATCGTGCAGCTGTGCTCGCTAGCCTTGGGCCTCATGTTGCTGCTTCTTCTGGGCATCTTGCGGGGCGACCTGCTGCGCAGCTGGCAGCATAGCTTGCCGCCTGACGCGCCCAACGCCTTCTTGATCAATGTCCAGGCTGACCAGCGTGATGATGTGGAGTCGATGATCACTTCGGCGGGGCTGCCGCAGCCCGACCTGTACCCCATGGTGCGGGCGCGCCTTGTGTCGATCAATGGCCGGCCTGTTCACCCCGACGACTATACGGAAGAGCGGGCCCAGCGATTGGCCGACCGCGAATTCAACCTGAGTGTGGCGGAACACCTGCCTTCGAGTAATGAAATCGTCGCGGGCCGCTGGCTGGACCCCGATGCCGCCGAAATATCATTGGAAGAAGACGTGGCCCGCTCGCTTGAGATCGATGTGGGCGATGTGATGCGGTTCGATGTGGCCGGCCGCCAGATCGACGTCGAGGTCAGCGGTTTTCGCACGGTGCGTTGGGATTCCTTTGAGGTTAACTTCTTCGCCTTGCTCAGCCCGAGTGCACTTCCCGATGCGTCGGCCAGTTATCTGACCTCTCTGCATATTCCCGAGCATGCCGAGCGCCTCAAGTACGAGATCGTGAAGGCCTACCCCAATGTCACCGTGTTTGATATTGGCGTCATAGTGGCTCAAGTACGGCTCATGCTCGAACGCACCGTGACAGCGGTTCAGCTGCTGTTTGCGTTCACATTGGTGGCAGGTGTGCTGGTGCTGGCAGCCGCCCTGCACGCCACTCGAGACGAACGCATGCACGAGGTCGCGGTCATGCGCGCCCTCGGGGCGCGGGCCCAATTATTACGGGCGGCGCTGATCAGGGAACTTGTGTTGTGTGGCGCGATCGCAGGGGTATTGGCCGCCGCCGCGTCCATCACGCTTGCCTGGATTCTGGCGAACCAGATCCTTGAGGTCGAGCTGGTTTCGGTATGGTGGCCCTGGCCGGCCGGCCTTGCCGGTGGCGTACTGGCGGCGTTGCTGGCGGGGCGGTTTACGCTTGCAGGCGTGCTTCGGGCCTCGCCGTTGTCGACTTTAAGAGAAGTGACATGAGGGAATTGCTTGCCGTGAAAGACTGGTCGGAAGGCGCTACCGCCATGCGCTATGACGCCAAGGTGGTGGCGCAGCCCGACCTGCGATTGTTCGACGCAGCGTGGCCGCCGCTTGAAGCCGAGCCTGTCAGCGAGGGCGGTCGCAAGTCGGCCTGGTATGTACGGTGTGGCCAGAACGATGCCGTATTGCGTCACTACCGCCGTGGCGGCTGGGCGGCGCGCATATCGGTCGACCGTTATATATGGACGGGCGCCGATAACGTGCGCAGCCTGAACGAATTTGACGTACTGCGCTCGCTCTACGAGGCGGGCTTGCCCGTGCCGCGCCCGTACGCCGCTGTGTACTGGCGCCATGGGTTTACGTACCGCGCGGCCCTTATCGTGGAACGCATTCCCGATGTTTCCACATTGGCTTCTGCGCTGAATGTTGCAGATAGTGAACAGGTTGCACGCTGCATCTTCGCAATGCACGAGCAGGGAGTGTGGCACGCCGATTTGAATGCGTACAATATTCTGCTCGACAAGGAAGGCAGGGTGTGGCTTATCGATTTCGATAAAGCGCGGCGCCCGGTGCTCTCGCTCGAGCGGCGTAGTGCCAATCTTTTGCGCCTGCGGCGGTCTTTAATCAAGGTGGCCGGTGCTCATGGCCTCACCTGGTGGGACGACCTTAGCCGAAGTTACATGCAGTTGACGCGTGCAGTAGGCATGTAGTCACCAGGTTCGATTACTATTCACCACTTTTGACTTTTGTCCGGGAGACTGACAGATGAAATTCAGCATGGCTGTGCGGTCCGCACTCGGCCTGGCTCTGGCGGCCGTATCATTCTCAGCAGCGGCTCAGAACCAGGAGGTCAACGTATACAACTGGGCCGAATATACGGCGCCGGATACGTTGTCGGGCTTCGAGCAAGCCACGGGCATCAAGGTCAATTACAGTGTTTACGACAGCAACGACGCCCTGCAGGCGCGCCTGCTCACCGGCAAGTCGGGCTTCGATGTGGTCGTGCCCTCAACGCATTACGCCGCCCGCCAGATCGAAGGCGGCTTGTTCCAGAAACTCGACAAGTCGAAGATCCCGAACTGGAAGCACCTTGATCCGGCCATTATGGAAGTGGTGGCGTCGGTCGACCCGGGTAACGAGTACCTGGTTCCCTGGGGATACGGTACCAACGGCCTCGGCTACAACGCCACGCGGGTGCGCGAGATCATGGGTGCTGATGCCAATCTGGGCAGCTGGGACATGCTGTTCAAGCCCGAGAACGCCGAGAAGCTTCGCAGCTGCGGTATTTCGGTGCTCGACGAGGCGGCGCAGGTTTTCCCTGCTGTGCTGCATTATCTGGGCAAAGATCCCAATAGCGAAAACGTTGCCGATTATCGCGAAGCGCTTGAAGTGCTTAAAGGTATTCGCCCGTATATCCGTCAATTCAGTTCCTCGGGCTATATCGATGAACTGGCGGCCGGCGACCTTTGCATGGTGTATGGCTTTTCCGGCGACGTCATGATCGCCGGCGCCCGCGCGCGCGAGGCGGGCCGCAAGTACGATATCGAATACTACATTCCCGACGGCGGCGCCCCGGTATGGTTCGACACCATGGCGATTCCAAAAGACGCCCGAAATGTCGACGCCGCCCACGCCTTTATCAACTACATCGAAACGCCGGAAGTGCATGCCGCCATTACCAACACCATGTTCTACCCCAATGCGAACAAGGAAGCGCGCAAGCACGTGGTAAAGGAAGTGGCTGACAACCCCATGATCTACCCCAGCGAGGAAGTGACCCGCACCTTGTTTGTCATCAAGCCCCAGCCGCTGCGCCTGCAACGCGAGCTCAGCCGGATGTGGAACGAACTCAAGACAGGGCGCTAAGAATCATGAACGACGTTCGCCCGGGCGCTTCCTGGTCGGGAGCCGCAGACGAATTCGTGCGCATCGAAGACGTGGTCAAGATCTACGGTGATGTCGTGGCCGTACAGTCGCTCAGCCTCTCGGTTGGGCGGCGCGAGATCTTCGCACTGCTGGGAAGCTCCGGCTGTGGCAAGTCGACACTGCTGCGGATGCTGGCCGGTTTTGAGGAAGCCACGTCGGGCCGAATCTTGCTCGACAATGAAGATATCACTGGCCTACCGCCGTACAAGCGGCCGGTCAACATGATGTTCCAGTCGTACGCGCTGTTTCCCCACATGACCGTCGAGGCCAATGTGGCCTTTGGTCTGAAACAGGAAGGCGTGCCTCGGAATGAGATTCACGGCAGGGTCTACGAAGCACTCGATCTGGTGCAGATGGGGGCGTACGCGCGGCGCAAGCCCGCCCAGCTTTCGGGTGGGCAGCAACAGCGGGTGGCGCTTGCGCGCAGCCTGGTGAAGCGGCCCAAGCTGCTGCTGCTCGACGAACCCATGTCGGCGCTCGATAAACAGATTCGGCAGAAAACGCAGATCGAGCTGGTGAAGATTCTCGACAAAGTCGGTGTGACCTGCATCATGGTCACGCACGACCAGGAAGAGGCGATGACCATGGCCCACCGTATGGCCGTGATGTCGGAAGGGCAGATCGTACAAAGCGGCACGCCGCAGGAAGTGTACGACTTCCCCAACTCGCGTTTTGTGGCCGGCTTCGTGGGCACCACCAACCTCTTCAGTGGCACGATCACCGTTGATGAACCCGACCACGTGCAGATTGAGAGCGAGCAGCTCAGCCGCCCACTGCACGTCGACCACGGGGTAAGCGAGCCCTTGGGCATGGAAGTTCATGTCTCGATTCGGCCCGAGCGAATTCGTGTGCACCGCGAGCAACCTGCAGGCGATGTGAATTGGAGCCATGGTGTGGTGAGCCACATGGCGTGGATGGGCAGCTATGCCCGCTACCAGATACGTCTGGATTCCGGCATGCTGGTCG